>JBDRSZ010000471.1:0-25688 GCA_043824415.1 bacterium
TTGTTTTGTCACATAGCATACATTTTTTCAAAATTTATGAATAATGCAGGCTAATAAATAAAACGCATCGAAACCAAGGTAGATCAATTGATGGTTTTTATGATGACTTGGAAGCATAAATAGAGCATACGAAACAGGAGAGTACCCGGTTTATGGAGGCGGTGGTGACGAAATTACTACATGCTGTTAATTAAGAATCCATAAACCATCGGCTATGCCGATGGTCCGGCATTGGTTATACATTATCCATAGTATTTCATGGTGGAATAAACGAAACCTCCTTATCATAAGGGAAAGGCGACCCTGAAAATGATAAGGATGTACAGATGGTTCGGTTCAGAAAGTTAGCACATGTAATTTGGGAATGTAAGTACCATTTAGTCTGTTGTCCGAGGTATCGATATAGGGTGCTTGAGAGTGGGGTGCGACGGACGGTCGATACGTCGCCGCTCTGTTCGGATCAGAAGGATTGTACGTTTACGATATGGACGGGGATTTGGTCGGGAAGAAAGACCTGGGAAAGATGGATTGCGGGGCATACGATCGGCCTGAATATGAGTGGGGAACCGCAAGTTCACCCATTATTTTCAAGAACCGTGTCATCGTGCAGTGTGATACGCAGAAGGAATCTTTCATCATTGCCTGTGATATTGAAACAGGCAAAGTCCTATGGAAAACCATGCGTGATGAACTCCCATCTTGGTGGACACCCACCATCGTGGAGAGTGAGAAAAGAATGGAACTGGTGACCAATGCCTCGAACTATATTTACGGGTACGATTCCTTGACGGGAAAAGAGTTCTGGCGGCTGGGGGGGAGTTCGAAAATCACGGTGCCGACGCCTCCTATCTATTGCGGACTCCTCTATGTCCTGTAGAATGACGGCCGGCTCGACTGTTATGACTGTGCATCTGGTGAAGAAATCTATCGGCAAAGCATCAGCTATGCCGGCGGCGGTTTCAGTGCGTCACCAGTAGCCGCCGACGGGGAAATCTATCTCCCCAGTGAAGACGGGGATATTTTCATGGTACGTGCAGGACCGGAATTTGCATTGATTTCCACCAATACAATGGGAGAATTGCTCATGGCCATACCGGCCATCTTGGACGGTATGCTTTATGTCCGTGGCGAGCCCCATTTATTTGCAATAGGTCAATAGATCTCATCCTTACCCACTTTTACGCTGAGAGGTGGCATATGAAAAAGCATTTCGCAATTTTATTCCTTATCATTGGAATCCCCGTGGGTCTCGTTTTGGGACAAATCGACTCGCAGTGGCGCGGGCCGAACCGGGATGGGGTGTATCCCAACGAAACGCTTTTAAAGACATGGCCCAATGACGGCCCCAAACTTCTGTGGTTTACGGAACAGATTGGACAAGGCTTCTCGTCAGCGGCCGTTACAGCCGACCGTGTTTTCATTACCGGCATGATCGACGGGATCGGAATTCTATTCGCTTTTGACATGGACGGCCGCTTGTTATGGAAATCCTCATACGGCCCTGAATGGAAAGGCAGCCATCCAGGCGCCCGCACGACGCCGACGGTTGTCGGAAACCGTATTTATATGCTCAGTGCACATGGCCGTGCCGTATGTTTTGATACATCCGGGAAGACTGTCTGGTCCGTGGACCTCATGCAGAACTTTAAGGCACGAAATATCGAATGGGGAATCACGGAGTCGCCTCTGGTGGATGGGGACCGAGTTTTTTGCATGCCTGGGGGATCCAGCATCACCATGGTCGCCCTGGACAGGCAGACCGGAAAAACAATCTTGGAAATCAAGGCGAACGGTGAAAAATCCGGATACTGTTCGCCCCGCCTGGTCAAGCACGGTAGCAAGCGGCTGATTCTCACCATGACGGCCAAGTCGGTCATCGGGATCGATGCGGATACAGGAGCATTTCTGTGGCAGCATCCCCACATCACTGAGTACGATGTGAATCCGAATACACCGCTTTTTCATGACGGGACCATGCTAACAGTCAGCGGCTACGGCACGGGCTGTCAAATGTTCAAACTCTCGGGGGACGGGAAAAAAATCACGCGGATTTGGGCACAAGATGAACTGGACAGCCAGATGGGCGGTGTTATCCTTGTGGATGGTTATCTTTACGGTTCCGGGCACAACAACAGGGCCTGGCACTGTCTGGACTGGGAAACGGGCGTCGTGCAGTTTTCGGAAAAGGCACTGGGGAACAAAGGCAACATTGTCCTCTCAGATGGAATGCTGTACTGCTACAGCGAAAGAGGAGATGTTGCTATGGTGAGGCCTGATCCACAGAAATTTGATGTTGTGAGTTCTTTCAGAATCAGAAAAGGATCTGGTCCTCACTGGGCGCATCTTGTGATTAAAAACGGACGTCTGTATGTCCGCCACGGGGAAGTCATGATGGTATACCATATTTCAAGATAAATGAATGAGTCCAATCTAAAAACTATGGAATTCAAACCGATGCGAATAAAAGTCCATAGTGGTATCTGGGATTAAATATTTTACCTAATATGACTGATAGTGTAAATCGTTCTTTGAAATAGTCAACAAATTGTATAATAAGAGATGCAGCAATATCGGGATTATCCTGAATGTAGCGATATATTCTCCCGAAATTGATAGACATGGCCACAGAGAAGACAAATATCGATGCTTTAAAGGCACCCCTGACCTTCAGCTTGCCTTTCGGCATCTTGCATACAAATTCATGGATCGTGGCTTCTACATTGTTACGAATCTTCAGACGATCGGCCGGTATCGATGCTCTTTGCTTTAATCGTTTCTTTCTCAAATAGTCAGCACGAGTAAAATAAATCGTTCTGTATTTTTTCATCTTGATTGAGGAACAGACAGACTGTTTATCACATCTTTGACAAACGGCCAGGTCGAATTCGGCCTTCAATCTCTTCCTGGATTCTTGTGAACTCACTTTCTGATAAGGACAGGAAACGATATATTCATCTTCACCTGTTTGATCAATCTCAATGGGAACGGCTGACTCTGATCCCCTTACATCACTCTGAACTTGGGTAATGTTATGCTCTTCAAATTTCTGGTCATTGTCGGAACTTCCATACGCACCGTCAGAATGAAGCTCATCCAAATCAGGAGTTTTCTCTTTAAGCCGATCGATGCGTTTATTCAAATTCTTGCTGTCATCTTTGTTATTGGGATTGACACAAACGTCTGTGATTAAATTGATCGGGTTTTCCGGATTGGCAGTCTCTACAACATTGATCGTTTGTCCCTTGCTCTTTTTTCCATTCTTCTCCCTGTATGTCGCATCCAGATCATCAGGAGATTGCAGGCATCCGGAATGAAGATCGTCTCGAGACTTTACTTCGATAGTCTCTTCTAACTCGGTAAAATGTTCACCGTAGACGCGCTCAAATGTCTTGAAAATCGAAAGCTCGCTGTAGGCAGGCTTAATATTCCGGTCAATCCAAAAGTAAAGCTGAGCGATCTTTTCGAGTTCATGGGGAATATCCGAGGCGTTCAGCGTGTAGATATATTGACCCGAAGTTTTCTTTACATATGAGTCAAAATGTTCTCGAAAACGTTCTTTGTCGGATTCGGATAAAACACGGTAGATACGAATGATCATCTCAACGAGTAATTGCAGACGACTGTAGTTTCTGATGTTGGAAGCAGCAAAGGTGGAATCGGTTCTCTGGATATTGGTCTTCAGCTTGAGGGCTTTTGACTGTTTTTCAGTCAGCCCGTCAAACACCTGCTCCAACAGATTTTCTCCGGTCTTGATGAAATGATCATTCAGCCGATTCTGAAAATTGAAAAGCGTTGCAGGACAAAACGGCATGGTTACCAGATCATCAAGACCAAGCGCCATCCTGACCAATAGGTTAAACCTGATGTTCTGAAAAAGTTCGTCGTATGTCCACACTCTACGATTCTGTAAAAGTAAGGCGGCTACCAGAGAATTAATTGGCGAATTGGGCCGACTCTTTTTTCCCGAGTAAAGTACAGAAAATATTTTCTCTTTGATATTGCAGAATATGATATGATAAAAATGATACTCTTCAGAATTGACTGCATGTTTCTTGAGTGATTCAGGCATTGTGTTGCGCATGCCGAATATATCACTCTGAAGATGTTTTGTATTTTTCTTAAACATAGGCACCCTGAATTTTAATCGATCATGTGCCTCTAATTTATTAAATTATTTGAAATTATGCAAGTGAATAATATGTTTATATATAACTAATGTAAGCACCTTTTTAGAGTGGGCTCATGAATGAAAAAATTATAAATCTTGCGGCCCTTCTCGGAACGGGAATCATCGGATTCGTGCTGCTATCCTGGTGGCTTTTCACGAATCCTGTGAAGGATTTTACCGTGCACAATCCCGGCATGGACAATAGGCCTGAGACGATATCTGCCGGAGCTCCAAATGTCGACATCGGGGCATTTTTTGATCGGCTGGACGGCATCCCTTCCGATATGAAAGGCGCCTGGCCGCGATTCCGGGGACCGGATTTCGATAACATCAACAAGGAAAAAGTGGCTCTGGCGGACAGCTGGGGCGAAAACGGCCCCCCGATTTTATGGTCGGTGGACTTGGGTGAGGGCCATGCTGGGCCCGTTATCGCCAATGGCCGGGTGTATGTGCTGGACTATGACGAGGAAAAGAGAGCGGACATCTTGCGCTGTTTCTCTTTTGAAGACGGAAGAGAAATTTGGCGCCGTGGATACGATGTGTATATCAAACGCAATCACGGCATGTCCCGAACGATTCCCGCCGTAACGGACAAGGTCGTTGTCACCATCGGCCCGATGTGTCATGTCATGTGTGTGGATGCCGAGTCCGGAGATCTGAAATGGGGTCTCGATCTTGAAAAGGAGTACGGAACCGAAGTCCCCCTGTGGTATACGGGCCAGTGTCCTCTGATAGACGATTCCATTGCCGTTATCGCAGCGGGTGGAAGTGCACTGATGGTGGGGATCCACTGCGAGACAGGGAAAATTGTGTGGGAAACGCCGAATCCCATGAAGTGGAAAATGTCCCACTCGTCCATTATGCCCTTCACTATTCACGGTCGGAAAATGTATGTGTACTGCGCCATTGGGGGTATCGCCGGGATTTCAACCGAAAGGGCCACTGCAGGCAATATCGTCTTCACATCCAATGTATTCGATCGTAACGTCATTGCCCCATCTCCTGTTCATCTCGGGGACGGCCGGCTTTTTGTCACAGCCGGCTATGGGGGCGGCAGCATGATGCTGGGGTTGACCCCGGAGAACGACACGTTTACCGTCGATGTCCTCCAAGCAACCAAACCGGAAGAAGGGCTGTGCACGGAACAGCAAACGCCTATTTTCATACAAGGCCATCTGTTTTCGATTCTGCCGAAAGACGCAGGTCCGTTGAGGAATCAGTTTGTCTGTTATCATCCGGACGACTGCACACGGCTGGTATGGTCCAGCGGGAAGACCCAGCGGTTTGGTTTGGGACCTTACCTTGTTGCGGACGGCAAATTTTATATTTTAAGTGACGACGGCGTGCTGACCGTGGCAAAGGTGAGCACAAAAGAATTCATTCCACTGACACAGGCGAAGATTCTCAGCGGCCATGATGCATGGGGTCCATTAGCTCTTGTAAAGGGCCGGCTGCTGGCCCGGGATTCGCGCCGATTGGTGTGTGTGGATTTGAAAAAGTAATCCTGATTCAGAAGGGGGCCTTATGTTCTCTCTAAAGATAAATAAAGACCGACTCATGGTCGGAGCCATTGTAGTCGTTTCCATGGTGGGGATATTCTATTTCGGCATCCGGACCATACGGGACCATGCCAAGAGAAATCAGAAGAATCTGGACAATTACAAACAGACGAATGCAGAACTGCACCACTATTCCGAGGTCAAAAAAATACCGATTCTTTTCTCTGTAATGAGAGGCATTACCATCGACAGAGAGGATTGCCTTTATGTCTCAGGAGACGGATCCTACAGCAAATTCAGTCCGGAAGGGCATCTCCAACTCACCGTATCCACAGGTCAAACCGCCCGCTGCCTGGCGGTGGACGCCAATGGGGATGTCGTTCTTGGTCTGGACGATCATATAGAAGTTTATACCCGTGCCGGAAAGAGGAAAGCACAATGGGATTTTCTGAGCGACGATGCCATTATCACTTCCATCGCGCTAACGGCAGACCATGTTTTCGCAGCTGATGCCGGGAACCGAATCGTATGGAAACTGGACAAAGAAGGCCAACCACTGGGTAAAATCGGTGAAAAGAACAAATCCAAAGACATCCCCGGTTTTGTGATCCCCAGTCCCTATTTTGATGTGGTTGTGGATCCGGACGGTTTTCTGTGGGCGGTCAATTCCGGACGCCATTCTCTGGAGAATTACACGGTGGATGGGGATCTGCGTGCTTCCTGGGGGCATTTTTCGCTAGAGGTTGACGGATTTTGCGGGTGCTGCAATCCGTCGCATATGGCGATTCTGGAAGACGGCTCTTTTATAACCAGTGAGAAGGGCATTCCCAGAGTGAAACAGTACAACCGGCTGGGCGATATTGTGTCCGTGATCGCCGGCCCTTTGCAGTTCCGGGAAGGCACAGTAGGGCTCGATCTCGCCGTGGACTCGCATCAAAGGATTTACGTTCTGGATCCGCCGAGAGGCATGGTTCGAATTTTTGAAAAAAATATAAATTAGAATAGAGGAATCCACTCTTGGTTCAAAAGGATAAAATCCAAAGCCGGCGGGAGTTTCTAAAAGGCAGCCTGCGCGCCACCGTTCTGGGAGGTTTCGTTTTCATGGCAGCCGCCCTGGGAAAGCGGAAAAAAATGAATGCCGGTCCGCCCGGTTGTTTGTCCCGCCAGGCGTGCCGGACCTGTGCAAAATTGAAAAACTGCAGTCAATTAGACGTCCGGATTGAAAAGCGTAAGCACAACAATACGACAAACGGTTTTATATCAGAAGATGAGGGAGTCGATAGTGGCCAGCGAAAAGAATGAGAAGCCTGTCGGAAGAAGAACCTTTCTCCAAACAGGTTTGAACACCATCGCCGGCCTCACTTTAGGAAGCCTTACCGGCTTTTTGTTGGGCCGATCGTCCAAAGAAATGATGGTCTGGCAGTTGGACCCAAACGTCTGTGTTCAATGTGAAAAGTGCTCCACCAATTGTGTGCTGCCCCAATCTGCCGTTAAAGTGATGCATTCCCATTCCATGTGCGGCTACTGCGACCTGTGCAGCGGGTATCTGGAACCGGGAGCAAAATACAGGGACACCGGAGCCGAGAATCAGATTTGTCCGACCGGTGCCATCAAACGAACCTTTGTCGAAGATCCGTATTTTGAGTATACCACTGATAAAGATCTGTGCATCGGCTGTGGTAAATGTGTGAAAGGGTGCAATGCCTTCGGGAACGGTTCTTTGTACCTGCAGGTCCAGCATGATCTCTGCGTGAATTGCAACGAATGCTCCATTGCCAGATCGTGCCCTTCCAGAGCTTACCAGCGCGTGCCTGCCAGCCGGCCCTATCTATTGCGGGGCGATGAAAGCCAGCGGTATTCCTTATGAAGAAACGAATCCTGAATTTCACACTTGTTTTATACTTCCTTTTGATTTCTTATGGCCTTCTGGCCCAGGCCGTGGAACGATTTCCTAAACCGGATTTCCAGACCGATTATGTGCGGCCGGATTTGCTGACTCCCGAGCCTCGCTCCGCTGTATTGGAAACCCTGGATGTCGTTGTCCTCATTGCAGCCCTTTCACTGGCGTCCTTTTTCGCGTTGAAACAGAGATCCCGCAGGAACGTCTTTTTATTGATGGTTTTCAGCCTGATCTACTTCGGATTCTATCGGAAAGGGTGTATCTGTTCTGTCGGCGCAATCCAGAATATGATCTATGCCCTGTTCCATTCCGATTATACCATTCCACTCATGGTGATTGCGTTCTTCGTTATTCCACTCGTTTTTACGTTGTTTTTCGGGCGTACATTCTGTGCGGCGGTTTGTCCGCTGGGCGCCATTCAGGATGCGGTGGTTCTCAAACCGAATAAGGTGCCGGGGTGGCTGGCCCATGTTCTGAGTCTCTTTCCCTATATTTATCTTGGGCTCGCTGTCTTATTTGCCGCCACAGGAGCGGGATTTATCATCTGCCAGTACGATCCTTTTGTCGGGATCTTTCGTTTCGGGGCCAGCTTCAACATGGTCGTCTTAGGCGTTTCCATGCTTGTTCTGGGAACGGTTGTTGCCCGACCCTACTGCCGGTTTTTATGTCCGTACGGCGTCTTGCTGAACTGGATGTCGCGGCTTTCGAAAAAGCATATTACCATCACACCCGATCTGTGCAATAATTGCCGGCTGTGCGAGGAGTCATGCCCGTTCGGTGCCATTCAGCCTCCTGTGGAGGCCGCCTATCCCGGCGACAAAGAGCGGGGAATCAGACGGCTGGCCCTTTTATTAATGCTCTTACCTGTGATTGTTATCTGCAGCGGGTGGGTCGTGTACCGAATGCATATCCCGCTTTCGCGTTACCATTTTACGGTCCGGCTGGTAGAAGATATACAGCTGGAGAATGCAGGCCGGAGAAGCGAAACCATAGAAGAGACGCGTACCTTCCGGGCATCCGAAAGACCGACTGAAGAACTGGTCGCCGAAGCCAGGACTATACAGAACAATTTCAAAACTGGGGGATGGATACTGGGAGGCTTTCTGGGACTGATCCTCGGATTTAAGATCATCCAGCTGACCGTCCAGAAAAAACGCATCGAATATTCCATTGACCGAGGCAATTGTGTGAGCTGTGCACGATGCGTCTCCTATTGCCCGTATGAACAGGTTCGTTTGGGGATCATAACACCAGAAGAGATCGTATAAATGAAAACAGAAAAAAACAACGAACAGGTCGTCACCCTGCGATTGAACATTGCAAAAAGAGTGGCGATAGTGGTTGCGATTTTAGCTGTGATACTCAGTGTGCTGATGATTGTGAACTACATTCAGACCACGACCGTTAATCCCCTGGACAGCAAGGCGCTTAACGAACTCATGCTTCAGCTCCAGAAGAATCCGGAAGATACCGCTCTGCGGGAACAGATTCGAGCCCTGGATCTGCTGGCAAGGAAGGCTTATTTTACCCATCAGTGGCAGGTCCGGACGGGAAGTTTCATGTTGTTTGTTTTTGTGCTGGTTTTTCTGATTGCTCTGAAATACATGCGTTCCTTAAGAGCACAACTGCCCGATTTAAGCAGAATCCCGGATTCGGAGTCATCATGGGAGAGTGCCGTTCTGGCCCGAAAGGCGATCATCTTCGGCGGACTGGGTCTGTTTATCATTGCTTTTTTCGTGGGCATATTGTCCGAAAGCGCACTGTTGAAGATTGGAATTGCGTCTGCCCGGGTAGATGCGAGTACGAAAAGCATCCCAACGCTCAAGGAGATACGGGAGCAGTGGCCCGGTTTCAGGGGGCCGGAAGGCATCGGAATCGCCTATCAGTCGGATATTCCGACCGATTGGGACGGGCCTTCCAACAGAAACATTCTCTGGAAGACGCAGATCCCGAAAGCCGGCTTCAGCTCACCCATCGTCTGGAAGGATAAAATATTTTTATCGGGCGCCGATGAAGACTCCCAGCAAATTTATTGCATCGATGCAACATCCGGTGACATTTTGTGGACAGCCTCGGCCGATGACATTCCAGGCTCTCCTGCCCGAAGACCCAATATATCTGAAGATACTGGTTATGCGGCCTCCACCATGACTACGGACGGGAGTCGGATTTTTGCCATTTTTGCCACAGGCGATATCGGATGCTGGGACTTTGATGGAAACCGGATCTGGGCCAAGAATATGGGCATGCCGGATAATCATTACGGGCATGCCTCTTCCCTGGCCGTATCCCGTGACCTTGTATTGATCCAATTCGATCAGAATACAGGAGGGCATCTGATCGCGTTAAAAACGGATTCCGGCGACCTGGTTTATGATAAGGACCGTAATGTGGAAATTTCATGGGCTTCCCCCATTGTCGTCAACACAGGTCGGCGGACGGAGATTATCCTTAGTTCCAATCCATATGTGATATCGTACGATCCGATGACGGGACAGGAGCTCTGGCGTGTGGCCTGCATGATGGGGGAGGTGGCGCCTTCACCTGCGTATGCGGACGGGATGGTCTATGCGGTGAATGAATACGCACGCCTGGCCGCCATTCAGTTGGGAGACACCGCGAAAATCGTCTGGGCGTACGATGACGATCTTGCGGAGGTGTCCAGTCCGCTGGCAACTAAGGATTTTGTCATCGTTGCAGCGAGTTATGGTACGGTTTCGTGTTTCAACAGTAAAACCGGGGAACGCTACTGGTTTCACGATTTTGACGAAGGATTTTATTCCTCTCCAATCCTTGTAGACGACCGTGTATATCTCATAGACATGATGGGGATCATGGTTATATTCAAGGCTGAAAAAGAATTCCAGCTCATCAATCAATGTGCTCTCGGCGAAAGAGCCGTGACCATACCGGCATTCATGCATCAACGTATTGTGATTCGCGGGGAAAGACATCTGTTCTGCATCGGAAATTAATATCGCTGTGAAACATGAACCGGAAATCATTCTTTCTGAAGTCGATGAGATCGTCGGCCGAATCGGTACACATGAGAAAGCCGTCATCCCCATCCTTCATGCGCTTCAAAAAAAGTACCATTTCCTCCCGGAAGCGGCACTTCGCCGCGTCTGTGAAATAACGGATATCACGCCTGCCGCCATCATCGGTGTGTCCACGTTTTACTCCCAATTCCGCCATACTCCCACAGGTCAACATCTGATTCAGATTTGTATCGGGACTGCTTGCCATGTAAAAGGAGCCGGATTGGTCTATGAAGCCTTCTATCGTGAGTTGCACATTGAAGAAAATCAAGATACCGATCCAGAGGGTTTATTTACGATTCAAAAAGTGGCCTGTCTGGGTTGTTGCAGCCTTGCACCCGTCATTCAGATTGACAGTATCACGTATGGTCATGTAAGGTCCGGCAGCATTTCCAATATTCTGCAAGACTTTCTTAACAATCAGAGTAAAACGACCGGTATCTCGGTTCCCCAGGAGAAATCCGACGATGAAGCCGGTGAGATCAGGATCAGCTTGGATTCCTGCTGCATTGCCAGTGGAAGCGGCAAAGTACAGCAGGCATTGGAAAAATGCCTCACAGAGACCGGTGTTCCTGCCCATGTGAAGCAAGTGGGTTGTCGGGGAATGAGTTATCGGGAACCCTTGTTGGAAGTGCGAAAATCCAACGAAGAGCCGGTTCTCTATGATCGTGTTCATCCAGAGGATGTGAAGAATATCGTATTGACCCATTACCAACCGAAAACGTTTCGCAAACGGATAACCACGTCGGCATCAAGAGCCATTGAAAATATTTTTCTGAAAAATGATTTTAATCGATATTCCCCAGTCCCGTCTTATACGCGTGATCCGCAAATCGATGCTTTTTGGAGCGGACAACAGCATATTGTTACGGAACACTCTGGACAAATAGAACCCCTCGATCTGGAAGGATATCGTTCGAAAGGAGGTTTTAAGGCTTTCGAGTTATGTTTAACGAAATTTTCGCCGGTAGACATTATCCAGAAGGTTCAATCCAGTGGGCTGAGGGGGAGAGGTGGTGCCGGGTTCCCAACCGGACTAAAATGGCAGATTGTGCACGATGTTGCGGATGACACCAAATACATCATCTGCAATGGGGATGAAGGTGATCCCGGTGCTTTTATGGATCGGATGATTTTAGAGGCCTATCCGTTTCGGGTCATCGAAGGAATGGCGATCGCAGCGTATGCAGTCGGAGCACACCAGGGTTATTTTTATATTCGCGCGGAATATCCATTGGCTGTGGAGCGGGTCAGTTCCGCCCTCCAGTCGTGTGAGAAATCAGGATTGTTGGGAAAAAACATTTTAGACAGCGGATTTTCATTAAAATTAGACACTGTTGAAGGTGCCGGCGCTTTTGTTTGCGGTGAAGAGACTGCCCTTATCGCGTCCATCGAAGGTAAACGGGGAATGCCAAGCCTGCGGCCCCCTTTTCCGGCTCAGAAAGGGCTGTGGGGTCATTCCACACTCGTCAATAATTGTGAGACCTTTGCGACCGTTCCATGGATCGTACGGAATGGTCCGGATGCTTTCTCGGGACTTGGTACAAAAAAAAGTAACGGGACGAAAGTTTTTTCTCTGGCGGGTAAGGTCGTTCGTGGCGGACTGATCGAAGTGCCCATGGGGATCACGATTCAGGAAATTGTTGAAGATATCGGCGGCGGTGTTGAAAACGGCAAACTATTTAAAGCGGTGCAGATTGGAGGTCCATCGGGCGGGTGTATCCCGGCAGAAATGGCCCATATTAAAATCGATTATGAAGATCTGACCGGAGTCGGTGCCATGATGGGATCGGGGGGGCTATTGGTCATGGACGAATCGGATTGTATGGTGGATATTGCCAAATATTTTCTCACATTCACATGCGATCAATTATGTGGAAAGTGTACTTTCTGCCGCATCGGCACACATCACATGCTCCATATTATAGAGAAAATCTGTTCGGGTAAGGGAAAAGAAGACGATCTTCTCAAGCTTGAAGAGATTGCAGAGAAAATAAAAGAACGAAGCTTATGCGGGCTTGGTAAAACAGCGCCGAATCCTGTCCTCACGACTCTTAAATATTTTAAAGAAGAGTATGAAGCCCATCTGAACGGACGTTGTCCTGCAAAGCGCTGTAAAGAACTCATCACCTACTCCATTACGGACAACTGCATCGGGTGCACGATTTGCGCTCAGAAATGTCCGACACATGCGATTCTCCCCTTGCCATATAAAAAACACGAGATCGATCAGGAAAAATGCACCAAGTGTGATACATGCAGGCAGGTGTGCCCCAATGATGCGGTTCAGGTGACATAAGATGGTCCACTTAGAGATAAATAAGAAGAAAATCTCTATGGCTGCAAGCAGCACGGTTCTCGATGCGGCAAGAAAGCTGAACATTCATATACCGACGTTGTGCTTTTTAGACGGGCATGAAAACTTCACTTCCTGCATGATCTGTGTTGTGCACGAAAAGAATTCGGACATGCTCATTCCTGCCTGTTCCGCACCGGTGGCTCCAGGCATGCGTATCGAAACCGATAATGAAAAGGTGAGAGAAGCGCGTAAAGATACGCTGGATCTTCTGCTGAGTGAACATGTGGGCGACTGCGAAGCGCCCTGCCAGAGGGCATGTCCTGCCAATATGAACATTCCCCTCATGATCAGACAGATCGGAGAAGGCCGATTCGAAGAGGCCATCAGCACCGTCAAGAAAGACATAGCCATTCCTGCGGTGCTGGGCCGCATTTGTCCAGCGCCCTGTGAGAACGCATGCAACCGTAAATACCGGGACAATCCGGTCTCCATCTGCCTCTTGAAACGCTTTGTTGCAGATGTGGACCTGTCTCAAAAATCCCCTTACAAACCTCCATTAAAAAAGAAGTCCGGTAAGAGAGTGGCCATTGTTGGCGCCGGACCTGCAGGGCTTGCAGCAGCCTATCATCTGCTTCAGCTGGGTCATGCGTGTCATGCGTATGATGATCATCCGGAACCCGGAGGCATGCTGCGGTATGGCGTCTCAAAGGATGTGCTCCCCGGGTCCGTACTCGACAAAGAGATTGATCAAATCCTGGCATTAGGTATGAGGTTCCATGCAGAAAAAACCCTTGGCAAGGATATCACGCTGGAAGCTCTTCATGATGGATACGATGCAGTGGTGCTTTCCATGGGCACTGTCGATCCAGGTCGATTGGATCTGACCGGGATTGGATTGTCCTCCCGCGGTATCGACGTCAACCGGAATACTTTTGAAACCAGCATCCTGTCCATCTTCGCAGGCGGCAACAGCATCGGTGAAAGCAAGAGGGCCATTCGGGCTGTCGGTCATGGGAAATCCATTGCCGTTTCAGTGAATCAAGCTCTAAGCGGTACCCCAGTCACCGGATTGCCCAAGCGGTTCAATTCCGGCACGGGAAAAATTCAGAAGGATGAGATTGCTGAATTCAAAAAGGGATCGGCGTTCTTCAAATCCATTCTTCCTGCAGCAGGCATGGAAACAGGGTATCAGGATTTCGAGGCAAAAAAAGAATCTTCCCGATGTTTTCACTGTGATTGCCGCAAGCCCGTTTCATGCCAATTGCGAAAATTCGCGGACGAATACGCTGCCGATCAAAAACGGTTTCGAACATCTCTTCGCTCCTCGTTTGAGAGGATCGTTCAGCATGACCGTGTTATTTATGAACCGGGCAAGTGCATCAAGTGCGGCTTGTGCGTCCAGATCACAAAAAAGGCGGGAGAAAAGTTCGGCCTTACATTTGTCGGCCGTGGATTCGATGTTCGCATCACATCTCCGTTCAATGAGTCTCTTGACCGGGCTTTAAAAAAAGCAGCCCAGTTATGCGTCACTCATTGTCCCACGGCGGCGCTTTCTGCCCGGGATTCAGAGGAATTAGACCATGTCGACCATTAAACGGGTATTTATTCTGCTGACATTGGTGTTTCTGGCGCTTTCCTGTCGGAAAAGTGAGGAGACATCACGCGTGAAGGATCTGTCCGCGGTAAGCTGGCCTGTGTTCAGGGGCGATGCCCGATTGTCTGGGACAGCCAGTGATTCCTTACCTGATCAAATCACACTGCTATGGACGTTTCAAACCGGGGATGCCGTTGTCTCAACACCGGTCATCGGTTCCGGCCGTGTCGCAATCAGTTCCACAGATGGGAAGGTCTATGCCATCGATCTGGGAGACGGCGTCAAGATTTGGGAGTTTGATTCCGGGGAGGATATCGAAGCGTCACCTCTGCTTTTGAATCACACTCTCTATGTCGGTTCGCTGAGTGGGGAATTTTTTGCCCTGCATGCAAAAACCGGACAGGTCCGATGGAAGTATAAGATTGACAACTCGATTTATGGCTCGGCCAATTGGACCTTGATGCCGGGAGGTCAGGACACGTTGATATTCGTCGGAAGCTACGATGCACAGATGTACTGTTTTGAAGCTGGAACAGGTAAACTGAAATGGACATACGAAACAAATAATTATATCAACGGCGCTCCTGCAACCGATGGAAAGCATGTGGTGTTTGGGGGCTGTGACGAACTCCTGCACATCGTGTCTGCTGCCGACGGCTCTAAAACCGGTGATGTCTGGGTCAAATCATATATCGCAGGTTCTGTTGCTTTTGTGGATGAAAGAGCCTATCTTGGACACTATGACAATAAACTGGTATGTGTCGATGTTGCTAGCGAGAAAATTGTTTGGGAATTCGAAGACGATGAAAACAGGGGGGCATTCTTCGCCTCTCCGGCCGTCGGGAAAGATCACGTCGTAATTGGTTCCCGTGACCGGTATGTCTACTGTGTGGATCGAAACACGGGAACAAAGCAATGGAGCTTTGGCACGCGTAATGAAATCGACAGTTCGCCGGTCATTGCCGGGGATAAAGTGGTCGTGGGATCCACAGACGGACGATTGTATGTCTTGGACTTGGAAAGCGGGCAAGCATTGTGGTCCTATGAGATCGGTGCGGTGATTATTGGATGCCCAGCTGTTGCCGGCGGGATGATCGTTATCGGGGCCGAGGACGGCCGTGTGTATGCATTTGGAGAAAAACAATGAAGATTGTTCATATCATTCCCGGATCAGGAGGCACGTTCTACTGTCAGAATTGCATGCGGGACAACGAACTGCTCCGGGCATTGATGGCGAAAGGGCATGATGTAAAGATGGTGCCCATGTACCTGCCTCTGAATTTTAATGTCAATGGTTTCATTGCCGACACGCCGGTTTTTTACGGGGCTATCAATATCTTCTTAAAAGAAAAATTGCCTTTTTATCGTCATGTCCCCCAATGGCTGGAACGGTTTTTCGACTCGCAGATGCTCTTGCGCTACGCTGCTAAAAAGTCAGGCTCGACGCGTCCAGCCGGACTTGAAGAAATGACGATTTCCGTGCTGCTTGGCGAGGAAGGTCGGCAGTCTTCGGAATTGGATCATCTCATTAAGTACCTGAAAAGGGAGGGCAAACCGGATGTGGTGCATCTCTCCAATGCGCTTCTACTTGGACTCGCACGACGGTTAAAAAATGATTTGAACACGGTTATTGTATGCACCCTGCAGGATGAAAACGAATGGATTGATCCCATGGATTCAGCGTATCAGGAAAAAGTATGGGATACAATGAGAGAGCGGGCGAAAGATGTAGACGTTTTCATCGCTCCCAGCAGGTATTTCGCACAAAAATCGCAGAGGCAACTGCAGATTCCTGCTGAAAAAATGAACGTGGTTTATGACGGAATAAACTTTCAGGGGTATGAGGTCTCGCCACTCCCCTTTGATCCTCCAGCCATCGGATTTCTGTGCCGAATGTCCGAGTACTACGGTTTGGGAATTCTGGTGGATGCATATCTTGCATTACGGCAAGACAGCCAGTTCAAGAATCTCCGGCTGCATCTGACCGGAGGCTACTCTAAAGACGATAAACCGTTTGTGAACAGGATGCTCAAAAAACTGGCTGCACATAGATGCAGTGAAGAGGTCACGATATTCGAAAAATTCGATAAAAAAAGCCGTGTGCAATTCCTTAAATCCCTGACCCTTCTATCGGTTCCGGTTCCACACGGCGAAGCTTTCGGTGCTTATCAGGTGGAGGCACTGGCGGCAGGTGTGCCGATTGTCGAGCCGAATATCGGTGTCTATCCCGAGTTTGTTGAGATCACTGGTGGAGGCATTGTCTATGAACCGAACGACAGTGAACATCTGGCTGAGGCACTGTCCTCCCTTCTCAAGGATCACAGCCGCGTTTGCAGGATCGGTGAACAGGGCCGAAAGAGCGTAATGGAACGATTTTCAATACACACGATGGCGGATAATATCATTACGATATACAGAGATACACTGAATCAAAGTCAGATGAAACAGACTTCACAGTTCTCATGAAACCATAGCAAAGGTTCTGCCATGCTGCTGGAATTAAAAAACATTCATAAACAATATGAAAGTCCCTCCGGCGGTGAATCGACGGTCGTCCTTAAGGACATCTCGCTTCAGGTTCGGCAGGGGGAATCCATCGGCATTGTTGGCCCGTCAGGCAGCGGTAAAAGTACATTGTTAAATATCATCGGTGCTCTGGACAGACCCACTTCCGGAGAGGTGCTTTTCGCCGGGAACCGACTCGCCGATCTGAACGATAACGCTCTGGCAAAAATCAGAAATGAGGATATTGGCTTTGTTTTTCAGCTGCACCATCTTCTTCCCCAGTGTATTGTTCTTGAAAATGTTCTCATTCCAACCATTCCATTGCACATCTCTAAGAAAGAAAGCTCTTTTCAGGAGAGGGCCGAAAAGCTGCTGAAAAGAGTCGGCCTTGAAGACCGTATGTTCTATTTTCCAGCTCAGCTGTCGGGAGGAGAACGGCAGCGCGTGGCTGTAGTCAGGGCTCTCATCAATGCTCCCAAACTTATTCTGGCTGATGAACCCACAGGATCTCTCGATCAGAAAACCTCGAGAGGGCTAGTACAGCTCTTGACCGCGCTGAATGAAGAAGAAGGGCAAACGCTCATCGTCGTGACTCACTCCATGCCGCTTGCCGCTCAAATGGAACGGATCGTCCGGCTTGAGAACGGACTGTTGAAAGCGGCTGAGGAGATTGAATGAAAACGTATAAATGTCAACTCATCGGACAGGGATAGACCGCACACATACATGAAATCTCGGACATTTATTCTTCGAAACCTGACCTTTTTCCGGCGCATCCACATATGGGTTCTGCTGGGTGTTATGGCGAGTACAGCGATTCTCGTAGGGGCTCTCATTGTGGGGGATTCGGTTCGGCACAGTCTCAGGCAGATCGTGTTTGCCCGGCTTGGGAAAACCGAATTTGCCATGACGTCTGGAGACCGGTTTTTTCGGGTTCAGGTGGCACAGGAACTCAGCGAAGCGCTGGAAACCGTTGTCGCTCCAATTCTTCAGACCATGGGAATCGCCGTAGCAAACGGCGGACAGAGGCGGGTGAACAACATCCAGGTCGTAGGCGTCGATACGCGATTTGGTGACGTAGGCGGCGCAAGCCATGTATTCGAAAATCTCTCCCCCGATGAAGTCATTGTGAATCATCCCCTCTCGGTTCGTCTTGGCGTGCAAGTGGGCGATGTTGTGTTGCTGAGAATCGAAAAACTGGATTTTATACCGAAGGATGCGCCTCTGGCCCTGGACACCGAATCCAGTCTGGCCAAGCGCTTGACCATTAAAGCCGTCGCAGGAGATGAAGAATTCGGCCGGTTTCATTTGAAAGCGGATCAAGTGACACCCCTGACGGCTTTTATATCGCTTTCCTCGCTCGCATCCGAAATGCCATTGGATGACCGGGCCAACGGCCTGCTAGTTGCGGAACGGACCGGAAATCCGCTGACTTCTCAGGCTGTCCGAACCGCTTTTAGGAATGTTTGGACACTGGCCGATGCCGGTCTCACACTGGTCAAACAGGATGTCGGGAATCATATTGAACTGCGGTCGGATCGCGTTTTTATGGACGCGCCGGTCGTTCAGGCTGCCGTGCAAAGCAGCAGGACCGCCCGGCCCGTCTTCACCTATTTTGTGAATCAAATCCACCGGGAAAACAGAGTCACCCCCTATTCGTTCGTCGTTGCTTCCGGACCGCCTGCTGTTCCTCTGGACATGAAGGACAATGAAATCATCCTCAACGAATGGCTTGCCGAGGATCTGCAAGCGCGACGAGGCGATACCGTCGAGCTTGTGTATTATGTGCTCGGCTCCATGCGAGAGCTAGTGGAAGCCAGGTCTTCGTTTCGGGTTAAATCCGTCGTGCCGCTCAGAGGCGTGTATCGTGATGAAAGTTTGCTTCCGGATTTCCCCGGACTGGCCGGAGAAACGAACTGCCGTGACTGGAAACCCGGATTTCCCATCGATCTGAATGCCATTCGGAAAAAGGACGAGGATTATTGGAGCGTTTTTCGGGGGACTCCCAAAGCGTTTGTTACACTGAAAGCGGCGCAAGAGATGTGGGAAAACCGGTTCGGCCGGGCGACGGCCGTCCGCTTTACCGATGCCGACCAAGGAACCGTCGGCCAAAGCCTGCTAAACGCCATCGATCCGGCAGATCTCGGATATGTTTTCCAGAATGTCCAGCAGGAAGGCCTTCGCGCAAGTATGCATTCCGTCAATTTCGCTCGCCTGTTTCTCGGATTGAGCTTTTTCATTATCGTGTCCGCACTGCTGCTGACCGGACTGCTTTTCGTCTTTCATGTCGAGAAGCGATCGGAAGAATACGGATTGCTGCTGGCGCTGGGGTATCGGAAAAGACAGGTGCGGCGCCTCATGCTTCTGGAAGGTGCCGTCCTTATCTTCATCGGTGGTCTTCTGGGAAGTATTGCAGGAATAGTGTATAATCAGATCCTGCTTCAGGCGCTGAAAACCGTATGGGTCGGAGTTGTGGGGACGTCTGCCCTCAAAATTCATGTCACTTTCTCAACTGTCGTGATCGGAATCCTCGCCGGATGGATCATGTCATTCTTGACGATTGGCTTGGTTGCGAGAAAACAGGCATCCTTTTCGATCTCTGACCTTCAAAAAGGTGTGATGAGCCTTTGTTCATCGGGGAAGAAACTCCCCCGAGTCAGCATTGCGATCACAGCAGCAGGCGTGATTGCCGTTTCGAGCATTCTTGTTTTGTCCAATCCAGCGAGCGGGAGAGAAGCGTTTGCCTCCTTTTTTTCAGCCGGCTCGTTTCTTCTTATCAGTGGTCTTGCACTGACGAATGTTCTGTTCCACAGGTTGGGAAAAAAAACGGACACGCGAAAATCCCATCTCACTTGGATTGGATTACGCAACACGACACGACGTCGAACGCGCAGCATCGCTCTGGTCGGCCTTCTCGCCTCCGGATTGTTCATCGTATTCACCGTGGGTGCAAATCGTACCAATGCTTTTCAGGATGCTGAAAGGAGAGAATCCGGGACGGGTGGATTTGCCTTTTTTGGGGAAAGCGCTCTTCCGATTTTATACGATCTCAATGGAACGAAAGGCCGGCAGTTCTACGGCTTGGATCGCATGGACAGCAGAGACATCCGTTATGTACAGTTTCGCGTGAAAGAAGGTGAGGATGCCAGCTGTCTCAACCTCAATCACGTGTCGCGGCCTCAGCTGATCGGAGTCAATCCGGAAGAGCTTGCTAAGAGAAAGGCGTTCACCTTCACCAAAACGACATCCGAAGTCGTGCCGGACAATCCATGGTCTGTTCTGAGCCAAAATCTTCCGGGCGGCATTATCCCTGCTGTCGCGGATCAGACCGTCATCGCCTGGGGGCTGGGCAAGGCCGTGGGCGACACGATGACCTATGTCGACCATAGAGGAGATGCGTTTCAAATAAAGCTGGTGGGAGGCCTCGCTAATTCGATTTTTCAGGGAAACATTATTATTTCCGAAGAAGCCTTTATCCAGAAATATCCCTCAATAAGTGGATATCGCCTTTTTCTTGTGGATGCGCCGTTCCCGCAGATGGACGATGTGTCCGAAATCCTTTCCCGTGCTTTACAGGATTACGGTCTGGATCTGAGTCCTGCTGCCGTCCGGCTGGCGGAATTTAATACAGTTCAAAATACCTATTTATCGATTTTCCTCATTCTTGGAAGTTTTGGCCTGATATTGGGAAGCATCGGTATAGGCATTGTGGTACGACGCAATGTCATGGAACGAAGGGGTGAACTGGCGTTGCTCAGAGCCATCGGTTTTCGCTTGAAATCGGTTCAGGCCCTGATTTTAGCCGAACATGCCATTTTGCTGGTTGCCGGTATTTTTTACGGGATTGTCTCCGCCCTGCTCGCCACTCTCCCATCTTTTTTAAGTCCGGGCTCGAGAATACCTTTTGGTACGGTTGGTTTTCTGCTGGTCGTCGTTCTCGTGAACGGCGCACTGTGGACATTTCTGGCGACGCAGAGAGCCACCCAGGGGGATCTCCTGCCGGCATTAAGGAGTGAATAAATCTAATCGGTTTCATAACACTATTGACCAATGCAAGGAGTAACACCAATGATTAGAAAACCCATAGCTTTTTTAATGGCTATCGTATTTACCTTGACTAGAACCGTTTTGGCTCAGCAGAACTGGCCGCAGTGGCGCGGGACGGATGCCAATGGAGTCAGTCATGCCAAGAATCTTCCGATGACCTGGAGTATGACAGAAAGCATTCTCTGGAAAACAGAACTGCCCTCCTGGAGCGCCGCCACGCCCATTATTTGGGGGGATCGTATTTTTGTAACGTCTCCCTCGAAAGCAGAGTCTGGAAAAGAGCAGACAGAGCAAGCCCCTTCCGACGAGAACCATGGACCTCAGAGAGCCGGTCTGGATCCGGGCGGTTCCGAACTGTTCCTGATCTGCGTTTCGAAGAAAGACGGAAGTATCCTTTGGAAGCAGGAACTGGATAACAAGAACCGGATCCATCGCAAACAGAACGAAGCCTCCCCCTCACCGGTCACCGACGGCAAGCACGTCTGGGTGGTGACGGGCACGGGTGTCGTCACCGCTTTTGACATGAACGGGAAAAAGATCTGGCAGAAAAATCTGCAGGATGAGTACGGGCCGTTCGGTCTGAACTGGGGGTATGCGTCGTCTCCGCTGCTCACCAGCGGCAGTCTCATTATCGAAGTGCTTCACGGGTACCGCACCGACGATCCCTCGTATATCGTGTCCCTGAATGCAGAGACCGGAAAAGTGCAGTGGCGCCAAGGAAGGCCTACCGATGCCGAGAGGGAATCACCTGACGCGTATACCACTCCGGTGCTGCTGGAGCATGGCGGAACGCGCCAGATTGTCATTTCCGGAGGGGATTATGTGACCGGACACGATCCCGCAACTGGAAAGGAGATCTGGAGGGCCGGCGGATTGAATCCTTTGAAACGAAGCAATTATCGGGTCGTCGGCACACCCATTGTTGTGGATGGTTTGATCTATGCCCCAACACGAAGAAAACCACTGCTGGCTCTGAGGCCCGGGGGAACCGGAGATGTTACAGAAAGCCACCGGGCATGGAAGTGGGAGGGAGAAGGCGCACCCGACATCCCGTCCCAGGTCTGTGACGGCAAAACCTTCTACATGGTGGACGACAGGGGCATGGTCACCTGTCTGGATGCCAAGACGGGCACATTGATCTGGGGACCGGAACGGACCGCCGACGGTATCGTCAGCGCCTCGCCTGTTCTCGCAGATGGCAAGATTTACATACTGAATGAAAAAGCCGTGACAACGGTCCTTGCTGCCGGGCAAGAGTTCAAAGTACTGGCGACCAATGAACTGGACGGGTCGTACACTTTGGCATCTCCGGCTGTATCCGGATCGCGCTTTTTTATTCGCACGTCAACGCATCTGTATTGCATCGGAAATTAAAAACGAGCGGTGAAGTGTCCGTATCATTTTTCAAGTATGAGAAAAGCTGAAAAATCAGATTAGATCATTTAAAAAAACAGATACGGAGGTTTGAATCAATGAAAAAAATTGGAATCGTTTTCGTAAGTGTCTCTCTGTTAGTCATCGCACTCTCCGCAGGAGAAAAACCGGAGGGGCACATGAAGTACTGGCACCAATGGAGGGGGCCCTTTGGCTCCGGCGTTTCACCCGACGGCGATCCTCCTGTTGAGTGGAACGAGAATAAAAATGTCGCATGGAAAATCGAGATCCCCGGAAAAGGCCATGCCACGCCCATTGTCTGGGGGGATTACCTGTTTGTCCTGACCGCCATCGAGACCGATAAAGAGGGCAAATCCCCGAAACAAAACACAGAAACCCAGTCCTCAGACAGAGGATGGATGCGCAGTTCGCAAACAAGTAAAGTGCATCAATTTGCGGTGCTCTGCATCCATCGCCATACGGGTAAGATTCTCTGGCAGAAAACGGTGAAAGAAGAAGTGCCGGAAGAATCCACCCACGAATTCGGAAGCTGGGCTTCCAATTCACCGATGACTGACGGCGAGCATATTTACGCCTACTTCGGTTCCCGCGGCCTCTTCTGCCTTGACATGAAAGGCACGCTTAAATGGGAACGTGACTTCGGGCAAATGTCAAAACGTATGAGTTTCGGAGAAGGGAGTTCGCCAGCCCTTTATGGAAACACAATCGTGGTCACCTGGGATCATGAAGGAGAGTCTTTTATTTATGCCATCGATAAAAAGACCGGGAAGGATATCTGGAAAAAAGAACGCGATGAAGGAACGTCATGGGCAACGCCTTTAGTCGTCGAAGTGAAGGGGAAACTTCAGGTCATTGCCAGCGCGACAAGACGGATCCGAAGTTATGATCTGAACACGGGAAACCTGATTTGGGAATGCTCCGGCTTGACCGAAAATGTCATTCCTCATCCAGTAACGGCCAACGGCATTGTCTATCTCATGAGCGGATTCCGCGGTAGCGCGCTGCTGGCTATTGATCTTTCCAAAGCAACAGGCGATATCACAGACTCCGAAGCCGTTGTCTGGAAATACAACAAGAACACATCCTATACACCTTCGCCCCTGCTCTTTGATAACAAGCTCTATTTTCTGAGGGTGAATGACGGTGCCCTGTCCTGTCTGGACGCCAGGGATGGACGGGTTTATTACGATAACGAAAGGCTGGAGGGCATGGGGAATGTATTTACGTCGCCTGTAGGGACCAGAGACCGCATCTATATCCAAGGTGGAAGCGGCACAGCATACGTCCTCAAGCACGGTTCTGCATTCGAAATATTGGCCAGGAACAGTCTTGAAGACTATTTTCATGCCTCTCCAGTAATCGTAGGCAATCATTTGTATCTACGCGGATTCAAAACCCTCTATTGCATCTCTGAGAAAAAATAACGACTGTATGTCGTCAGACCATCTCTCATTTTGTCACACGTGTCACATGAATGATGCGGAGTGTATAATTGATAGGGAAAAGCAGCAGAGTCTAAAAGAGTGTGATGTGAGCAGAAAAATATCGATGCAGAGACCCGCAGTGTCACAGGATCTCAAATAGTTCCAATCATCAGTGGTTGGTATCAGATGGTTGGGGGAGAAGGCGAATTTGGTTGCTCTGCTCTGTTGACACAGTCATCCCAACTTAAGCTTTTCTCCCGCCATGCCATGATCTGTTCATGAAATTCGAAGACGAATACGCAAGATGATTTGCACACTGGATGAACGATATCTTGCGGGACTTCGGAGCCTCCGCGGGTCCCAGCCAGCTCCAGCCCGAAAAGCATAAGAGGACGACCGCTCCCAAATTCTTACTCGCGCACAGCAAGAGCTGTGATCGTAAGAATTGAAAATATATCAAAGGTGCTCATGGAGGAGTGAGGAGCACCTTTTGGTGAATCCTCTGATTAATAAAATCTTTCGGAGGTGGTTGCGATGCAAAACGCACCAACAATAAGCCAAAACTTAAACTACAGGGGGATGTGGAAGACCTTGTCTCTATCCGACATGGAGATTGAAAAAGTAAGAAAAGCCCACTGACAGTATACGAATGACGTGATGAAAGAATGCATGATGGATGCACAGTGTGAATTAAACTTGCAGGATTGTACGCCTGTTGCTTGTGCGCTCTTTGAGGCCAGGGTTGACAAATTTTTCACCTGGATCATGAGGGCTTTGCATGACAAGACAAGAATGGCCAGAGACAACGGCGGTGTGGTTGTGGAGGAGGAGAGGGTTGAGCCCTCTCTCTCAGGGGGTGATTAGAATGGTCAGATGTCCGCATTGTTCTAAGGAAATCGATGCGCTTCATTGCGTGATAACAGGAAGGTATGAATACACGATAGCCATTTTCAAAGGAAACATAGAATATGATGACGAACATTTTGAAGGGGATGGCATTGTACATGAATATTTATGTCCTGAGTGTAGCAGTGTAGTACGTAGCTCGAAAGAACAGGCAGAAGCGTTTTTGAAGGGTGACAGCGAAGTATTCGAGAAAGGGAATAGAGAAAACACGCATAGGCATGAATACAAACATGTGGAGAGGCTTTGCACCTCTCCTTCAGGAGGTGATTGAGATGGATAAAGAATCCAAAGCGATGCTCGAAATGATCGCAGAGGAAATAAGAAGCTTAAAGGAAAACATAAACGATTTGATCGGGATGATCCAGCTTGATCATTTGCACTTGGGACGTATTTGTAAACTGCTTGAGTGGAAGGTAAAGGGAGCAGAGCCTCCCTGATTTTTTTCTTGCTTTATTTGAAATAATCATTTATCATTAGTATAGGTTCATAAAGATATTTTTCAGTTTTAAAAATTCAATGTACTGATTCTAAAGTAGGCTGGCTTGTCTCATGGGAGAGGCGAGAGGCTTCTTTAGGGAGTACAAAGTTGGGAAATAATTGTTGGCGAATGATGACAGCCGAACTTTAGAGGAATAGTGTGTCTTAAGGGTTGGGCTTTTTATTTTGAATAAGGGATTTATATTAGTCTGAGGATGATTGTGTGGCGATGTGGGTGTTGGTGGATGGATTAAGTTTTTTGGAGGTGAATTAGTAATAAAACATGTTATGATAACTCCATACCACGCTAAATATATTGCATATGAACTGACGAAACGCAGTTCGTCCGATAGCATCCAAAAATTCGCTTCGACCTTAGTCGATGCACAAGTGGATTTAAATCCTCACCAGGTTGATGCTGCCCTATTTGCTTTCC
>JBDRSZ010000472.1:0-3418 GCA_043824415.1 bacterium
TCGGATGTCTCCTGAAGATAAAAAAATCCCCGCGAAGAGAGCAAAAAATGGTACGGTTTTTATCACGTGTGCCCCCATCGTTTTATCATGTCATCAACCATTTCTAGAATTTATTCTATTGACTCAATAACCTTTTTCAATTTATTTCGGACTTCATGAGCGATGGATTCAAGATCGGGATTTTGAACCGCCTGCATAGAGGCAACGGGATCGATGGCAGCAACTTCTGTTTTCCCTCCATCCGATTCTTGAACGATCACGTTGCACGGCAGCATCGTGCCGATCATCCGCTCAGCTTTCAGAGCTTTGTAGGCAAACGGTGGATTGCAGGTCCCCAGAATCCTGTACTTTCGGAAATCAACATTGAGTTTCTTCTTCAAAGTTTCCTTGACATCGATTTCTGTCAAGATACCAAGTCCTTCCTCCTTTAAAAGCGTCACAACCCTTTCAAGAGTCTCCTCAAAGCGCCGGTCAACAGTTTTAGCGATGTAATAAGACATGCTATTCTCCCACTTCATTGTTATTCCTGTAAGGTCGCACAACAGCACATGCAGATGAGGCTCGCCTTCTATCTCCTTCTTTAGATAAAAATGAACGATTCACGATGACAGGAACAGAACACAGTTTCAAGAGATTGAATAACTCGAAGAGATCTTTTCCCGGATGAGCAAACTGATGATGAAACTCTTTTACAGTCTTCGAACGATCATTTTCAACGATGAAAATCATTCGGGTCGATATAATAAAATATACAAACCTCTATCATAAAAACAAACAAATTTTAATCCATGTCTTCCATCAGGGACTGGAGTATGCATTTGTTCTCCAATCCCTGATGTCGGAAAGACATTTCCCTTACTTCTTTAAATACTTTTCTGGAGATGCTAAGAACTTTTCCTTGCATCCCTCGCAGCAAAAATACACTTTCTTGCCCTGGTACTCCGTAAAGACTTCAGGATTCGCAGGTTTTCCGGAAACAGGACAGTGTACATTCTCCAATACGACGCCTTTTTCTTTCATCTGCTTCATGTATTTTTCGGGATCCTGTCGAAATTTTTTATCGCATCCCGCACAGCAGAAGTAAACCCGTTTGCCGTTGTAATCCGTGTAAACTTCCTTGTTCACCGGACTGCCCATGACGGGGCACTTCTCCTGATTCGGCGTCTCTGCTGTCTGCACGGCTTTCTCCTGACAGCCGGCGGAGCATCCCGCACAGCCTTCTACTTCTGTCGATCCGCAGCAGGACGTTTCTTGCGCGAAAACGGGCAGGGCGATAAACCCGCAGACGATTATCGCACTCAGCAACACCACGAAAATTCTTGTCTTCATCGTCATACTCCTTCCTTCAATATGATGTTAGTAAAAACCTCAACCCAATTAAAACGAATATTCCGACTTCTTCGAAAGTCTAACACCTCCTCTCCAATAATAAATCTTCATTCCATCATATTGTATCTTCAGTTCTCCTCATTTTCTCAAAGCTTCGTAGAAAGCCCTCCAGAACGGATCGACTCTCGGGTGCTGGAACGGTGTCTCGTTCCCATCTTCGATGACGACGATGCCTTTCTGAGAATGGGTAAGCTCGCCCACAATCGAGGCAGCGATCCCCTTGATTTGCAGTGCA
This sequence comes from bacterium, assembly GCA_043824415.1. Taxonomy (GTDB): domain Bacteria; phylum Zhuqueibacterota; class QNDG01; order QNDG01; family DSAB01; genus JBDRSZ01. The sequence goes on from JBDRSZ010000472.1 coordinate 1,625, forward strand.
TTCACGACGGCCTCTGACTTGTGAGACTTGCACGAAATAATGAGCGTGCCTTCACTGATGGCCGCGTAAGGATCGTCGATGCCGAACAGCCGGCTGATCTCCAGAACGCCTTCTTCTACTACGATCGCATCCTTATTCAGTCTGACTCCCAGCCCCGATGCCTGAGCCAACTCGTACACACCGCCCCAGATGCCGCACTCCGTCGCATCGTGCATGGCCGTGACTCCGTTCCCGCGGACGCCCACGGACACTGCTGTCATTGCATCTTCGACGACGGACATCCGGTAAAAAAGAGCCTGCGTATTCTCCGCAAACGGCTGGCCTAATTCTGAAGCGATCTTCTCTGGAAACATCGCTGCAAAGATGCCGGAAGACTCAATAGCAGGCCCTTTTGTGATGATGAGATGATCGCCTGCGCGTGCAAACTTGGGTGTAACGTATGCCTCTTTCGGGCCCACAGCCATAACGGTGGCTCCTCCGACCATCGGAAAATGACAATTCTCGTACCGCGCCGTATGCCCGCACACAACGGCCATGCCCAATTTCTCACACTCCTCGTGCATGACCGTCCACATCGTCTCCAGCTGTGTTTCGTCCATCTCCATCGGCAGATTCAGGTCGATAGAGAGGTACGTCGGCGGCAGTCCGCTTGTCACGACGTCTGATGCCAGGATGTGTATGGCAAACCAGGCAGCCCTCTCGTATCCATACTCAGGAACGATGAAGACAGGATCCGTCGTCATCGCCACAGCCTGCCCGCCGATTTCAACGATACCCACGTCCACGCCGTTCTGAGGAGGCACGAGAATAGTATCCCGTTTTCGACCCAGTCGAGGATAAATCAGTTCTTCAAACACTTCAGGAGAAATTTTTCCGATGTCAGGAAGTCTGGTTTTCATGTTTCCTGTCCTATGTCTTGTTGTTGTAGACCTTCATTCATGCTGCCGGTTCGATATCCTTGAAGATCCAGAGTTACGTATCTGTACCCGATTTCTTTAAATTTTTTGACTACCCTCTCCCGATTCTCTCGTGAAATAAAAGCATCGATCTCCTCTGAATAAACTTCAATTCTTGCAACAGTATCGTGATGTCTGACTCGTACTTGTCGAAATCCTAAATCGAACAAGATATTCTCAGCATCTCCCACCATCCGCAGTTTATCTGCATCAATCTGCATTCCATAGGGAAACCGGGAGGACAAACACGCATACGCCGGTTTATTCCATGTCGGAAGGCCCATTTGCCGCGAGAGCAAACGAATTTCTTCTTTCGTCAAACCAGCCTCTTTCAATGGACTCCTTATACCCAATTCTTTCAAAGCCTGCATCCCCGGACGAAAATCGTGGACATCATCCGCATTCGATCCATCCGCGATGTTCTTAAAGAGGTGCTTTTCGCCGATCTCTTTCAGCTTCGTAAACAGTTCCTTCTTGCAGAAATAGCATCGGTTGGTCGGATTCGAGGCGAAATTGGGGTATTCGAGTTCCTTCGTCGAAATCGTCAGTTGCTTTACTTTCAGTCGTTCAGCGATACTTTTCGCCTGCTCGTACTCCCGTGTCGGATACGTTTCAGACCGTGCCGTGACAGCCAAAACGTCATCTCCTAAAATTTCCTTAGAAACAGCTATAAGGTATGTCGAGTCCACCCCTCCGGAAAAAGCGATTAAAATACTTTCCATACTTTTAAGAAGACTATGTAATCGATGGACTTTTTCAGCCGCTGTGTCGCTATCTATCATCGTAATTCCGTTCAGTCATTTCCGGTTCGGATGAATTATCATTCCGTTCAAGATAT
>JBDRSZ010000473.1:0-4188 GCA_043824415.1 bacterium
GTTTCTGCGTTGAACGGATTGGGATAATTCTGCAGAAGCTCAAAGTTCGAAGGGATTCGGCTGTCATCCAGTCTTTCGATACCCGTACTCGTCAGATTCACAGTTAGAGCCGGTGACCACTCGGAGACAACCTGCGTGTGCGTCTGGCAACGCGCCTGCGCTTTCACGTCGTACGTTCCCACAGTCGTGTATGAATGGCTCTGCGTGGATGAGCCCCAGCTGGAAAAACTCCCGTCTCCCCAGTCAAATCGGTACTCCACGCCGTGCCCCAAATTGCTCGTCGATCCGCCCGTGCTGTAACTCAGACTCTGACCCACCGTGCCTGCCGATGGACCTGTCGGCGTACTGGGCGTGGAAACGGTCTCGCTTACCTGAACGAAGGTCGCGGTCACGCTCTTGTTCCCGCTCATCGTCAGAACTGCGGGATTGCTGCTCCCGGTCAAATCCACACTCCACTGATCAAACTGATAACCAGATGCAGGATTCGCTGTCAAACTCACCTGCTCGTTCTGGTTGTACTGCGCCTTGTTTGGACTCTTATCCACAGTCCCAAGCCCGATGACTGTGACGGACAGCGTATAGCCTGACACGGTCACGCTCTTCCCAGACGACCAGCCCGATAAAACGCCCGTGTGCGTCTGGCAGCGCGCCTGTGCTTTCACAACGTACGTTCCGACGGTCGTGTAAGAATGGCTCTGCGTCGCCGAACCCCAGCCGGACAGATTCCCGTCTCCCCAGTCAAATCGGTACTCCACGCCGTGCCCCAAATTGCTTGTCGAACCGCCCGTGCTGTAACTCAGACTCTGGCCAACCGTGCCTGCCGATGGACCTGTCGGTGTACTGGGCGTGGTAACGGTCTCTGAAGGAGTACCCCCCAGTCCTCCCTCAATGGCATATACATAACTGTCATCCGATCCGGCGATCACGTCCGCGGACCCGTTCCCGCTCACATCCGAAATGGTAGCAACCGATTTTACGGTACCGCCAGCAGTATACGACCAGATGCCTCGATCACCAATCCATCCTGATTTGCCTTCGATGCAGTATACTTTATTGTCTTCACCTCCTGCGATACAATCATCGACTCCCGAATTATTCACGTCCGCAATGGACGTCACACTCAAGATCGTGGCACCCGTGTTGTAAGACCAGAGCAGCAAACCCGTATCGCCCTCGATGCAAAACACTTTATCATCCCAGCCGCCCGCCAGGCAATCGGCTTTGCCGTCCCCGTTCACGTCCGATATCGCACTGACAGACTTCACCCACGCTTGCGTTACATAATTCCAGAGAAGAGGCGCAGCGCCGCTGCTCCCGCCCGAAATGCAGAATACATTCTCGTCCATCCCGCCCGCCAGACAGTCGGAAACACCGTCCCCGTTCACGTCAGGAATGGGTGCCACAGAAAACACGGTCGTTTCCAAATCCCGGTACCACAGAAGTGCACCCGTCCCCACGCTCGCCCCGGAGATGCAGACCACTCTGTTGTCGTATCCGCCGGCCAGACAATCCTCCTTGCCGTCTCCGTTCACATCCGGAATCGCGTGGACTGTCACCACGTCACTTCCCGTTGTGTAAGTCCAAATCACATTCCCGTTCACGCCGTTAAGACAATAGACTTTGTTATCGCCCGATCCGGCCAAGCAGTCGTTGATCCCGTCGCCGTTCACATCTCCGATCCGTGCGACAACCCAGACGTCCCCACCCGTCAGATAGTTCCACCTCGCAGTCTTCGATCCAGCGATAGGCTTGCCGGAAATGCAGTAGATCTTGTTATCCGCCGCGCCGGCCAGACAATCGATCACACCATCGCTGTTGACATCCGAGAGACTTGCCACGGACCAGACATCTCCCGCCGTCGTATACGCCCAGATTTTTGTCCCTTTGTTGATGCCGCCGCCGGAAAAACAAGTGATAGAATCGTTCCCCGACCCTGCAAACACATCTGGGAAACCGTCTCCGTCGACATCCCCCGTCGCAGCAACGGAATAAACGTGCCAGCCAGTGGAAGTCTGCCAAAAAAGACTTCCAGGCACTTGGGCCAGGAGAATCCCGTTACTGAAGAATGTTCCGAAAATTAGAATGAAAACGATAGCAGGTGAAACCCTTCGCATCCGTACAACCTCCTTGTTCAACCTGTGAGTAAACGACATGCTTGTGCCGACCAGTTTTCGATCTAGAACTACTAGCGAAGCTAGTGGTTTGAAGATCAATCGACAACCGAACTCACTACCAGCCAATCCAGAACAGAACACCGACTCTCCTGTCTCTGTAGGACTGCGAGTAAGGGTTCACATCTTCTCCCTCGATGCCGAAATACCTCACCCACAGCCATTCGGCGAAAAACTTCAAATCCAAATCGGGCCAGGGCTTGAACCAGACTCCGGGCCCGAATTCAGCCACGTTATTCCAACAATCCTTATTCCTATCTTTCAGAAGATAGACGACCCCATACCCATCGATAACCGTCTTCCAAAACTGGAACAGATGAAATCCGCTCTTGACGTGTAAATACCCGATGAAGTTGCGGTGATCGTACTGATAATACGTCACATCGCCGTATGCCTCCCCCCACACGCTCAGCGGGAACGAAGTTAATCCATCGGTCGAATAGTACTTGTCCCATCCGTACCAGAAAATCAATCCCGTTCGGAAATCGTTGTATTGTTTATCATCGGGTTGGGGATAAGACTCGGGAACATTCGTATACGATCCGCGGATCGCCTCCAAATAATAAGCGAGAAAAATTTTCTTGGAAAACCTAAGACGAATCCCGAGACCCGTCTCGAATTTGTTGTTCCAATAATCGCGGTGCAGATCTTTTCCATACCGCAATAAAAAATAACTCTCCAAAGAAAGCGCATCCGTGAAGCGAAACTTGAGTCCCTGCCGGATATGCGAGATTGAGTTGAGATTGTTCCGGTCTCTAAGGAAAAACATCGATTCATCGTACAACTCTCCCCAAAGTCTCCATCGGGCGATCTTAGCTGACGAATCAGACAACGTCGAGACCGAATCCTGGGCATGACTGGGATATGCAGCGCAAAGAATAACGACGCTCAAAATCAGATAAAAGCTCGGTATCAAATTCTTCATTCTCATGTTTGACTCTTCTCCTGTCTCAGAATATCATCCTGCTTGACCCGCTCCGTTTTGTCCCAGATGCCGAGTCGTTTTCTAGTCAAGTCAAGATAAAATCCACGGAATACAACGTAGATCCACAACTGACAGTAAGTAAAATACATCAGCGCTGTGATGAAAATATTGGACACACTGTCCTCTTCCTCCTAGGACAGGATCAGAATGATTTCCAAAAGGTACATCAGAAAAGCCGACAGCCAGACCGCCGTGTACGGACCTGGTACGGGTACGGAGAGTATGCCCAGACCGCAGAGGAGAAACAGCAGATGTGAGATGACTATCGCTCCCAAAAAGAGGTGGTACAGGACGAATAGGTACAAAAACTCCATGAAAAGAAACCGGTTCTTCAAAGAAAGCGCCTGCTTCACGAACTTACGGATGACATAGTTGTTTCCCCGCACCCAGCGCGTGCGCTGTCGCGTCCAGACGCTCAACTTTTCAGGCTCCTGCTCCCACGTAACAGCCATCGGTACGAATTGAATCTTCCAACCTTTCTGATACAATCTGACACTCAGCTCCGCATCCTCCGTGATGGCTGCCTCGTCCCAGCCCCCGCAGTCCAGCAGGACATCCTTCCGAATGACACAATTCGTTCCAGGTAAGATGGCCACTCCAAAAGCGTGATACCGGCCGGCCTGGAGGATCCACTGGAAGCCCAACGTTTCCACGTTGATGAACCGCGTGAGAAGGTTCCGCTTCCGGTTGAGCGTCCTGAATTTGCCGATGACCGCAGCTAATTTCGAGTCGGCGATGAGATGCGCAACCAAGATTCTGAGCGACTGCGGTTCGGGATTGTTGTCCGCATCGTAGACGGCGATCAGCCCATGCTTCGTCTCCCGAAATCCCATGTTGAGGGCATGCGATTTCCCCCTGCCCACTTCCGCCTCCGACAGATTCAGGAGGCGCACCCTGTCATCCTTAGACCGGACTTCCTCGACAACCTCAGCGGTCCTGTCCGTCGAGCCGTCGTTGATGACGATGACTTCCATCTTCTCTCTGGGATAGTCCATTGCCAAGATTTTTTCCAGGGTGTTCCGGATAACGATC
>JBDRSZ010000474.1:0-2382 GCA_043824415.1 bacterium
CCGTGACTCCCGCTTCCAAGAACTACGGTGATGTGACCGTCGGGACATCCTCTGCCCAAATATTCACCGTCACGAACGAGGGCACGGCCGACCTGAGCGTCACTGCGTCCACCATCGTCGGTTCTGGTAATTTCATCATCCAGAGCGGAGGAGGACCGTTCACGTTGCCTCCCTCCGCGACACATCCGATCGGCATTCAATTCTCTCCAGGTGCTTTCGGTGTAAAAAATGCCGTGCTGCGGATCGAGAGCAATGATTCGGATGAGAACCCGTTCGAGGTCCAGCTGTCGGGCAGAGGCATCTCTCCCCAAACCAAGCCCCCGCATTTAATCCACTGCTTTCCGCCCCACAGTGCGTTGGCCATTCCGAGAAACACGTCCATCCGATTGAGAATTAAACCTCAAAAGAACGGATACGAAGCGAACGCATCGACAATCGTGTTTTCCGTGAATGACACGGCTATCGTCACGGGCGGAACGCCGAGACCCGGCCGAGACGTCGTGGTTACAAAAAACGATACGGGATACACACTGCACTACAATCCGTCTCACCTCTTCGGAGAAGATCGACCAGTCAGGATACGCGTTCAATGTCAAGATCTCGCTTACCCGGCCAACAGCATGGACAGTGTCTATTCATTTATCATCGGACGCTCAATCGTGCACGTCACAAAAACAGACACTGTGAATCAGCTCGGCGGCATCGTCTTCGACGATTCCACAAAAATCCGAATGACCTTTCCTGTCGATGCGGTCGAGGACGACATGCAGATCCGCATCGGGACTGTCGAAAATGTTCCCTATCTACCCGATTCCATCGTTGGCATCGGCATCCCCTACTACTTCTGGCCGGACGGCCTTCAAACCACCGCTCCGATGACGATTGGCATTCCGTACTCCCACCTAAACCTTGCGGGCGTGGGGATCACTGACCCGGCAAACCTCTACGTCTACTACTTCTCCACACGCAGGAACGAATGGTCAAGCCTCACCATCTCTGACGTCGATCTAAACAACAAATACATCTTCGTGAACGTGACCGAACTCTGCTTTCTCATCCTCGCAGTGGACCCAGACAGCCTCACGGGTGTCGAACAGCAGCCCACAGTACGTGCTCCCATCTCTTCCTTCACGCTGAAAGGCAACTACCCGAATCCATTCAACCCAGAGACGGTCATCGAATACCAGGTTCACAAGACGACTCGCATCACTCTGCAGGTCTACAACACATTAGGTCAGCGCATTCGTACTCTCGGCAATGACATCCACAGTCCTGGACTTTATCGAATAGTATGGAATGCTACAAACGATGCGGGGAATCAGGTAGGCGCTGGATTATATTTCTTTGTCATAAAGTCCGACGATCGTATAGAAACGAGAAAGATGCTGTTCACGAAGTAATGGAGACATCACATCATACTTTTGCCACAATGATCCCCTGAATACTCGAAAGCCCAGGATAGACTTCCTGGGCTTTTCATTCTTCCATCAGATATATAAAAAAGATCGTAAAGACCAATCCCTCGCAGGAATCACAATCGTTATCCAGAAGAGTTGAAGAATTCCAAACCTTCATGCCTCATAAAAAAATGACACGGATTTGTAGCTATAAAATAATCGTAAATCGTTGATCGTTGATCTCTCGACCGCCGTGTTTTTTCCACAATTCTTTAATTCTTTCACTCTTTTCTTCAGAAATCTTTTTGCCGTTCACAGAGCACTTCCCGTCACGAAATTTAATCTGCAGATCCTTCGTCGATGTGATAATGCCCTCATCCTGTAAATCTTTGAGAAAGGCTTTCAACTGCTCATCTGAATCAAAACGTTCCATACGCACTCGGAGTTCTGTGAGCTCGCGTGTTGCCCGTTGAAGCGCCTCAGTGACTGGAGTCCTGATTCTTCCGTGCATCGCGTCAGAGTTCGATCGAAGGCTGTCAACCTCACGCTGCAGTCTGCTCAGCTCCCTTCGATGGAGCGAGTCTACCCTGTTGACCGCTCTCAAATCCCTTCTCAATCGCGACAGCCGAGGAATAATCTTCTCCATCTTCCGGTATTCGAGGAAGTTCCAGAGCATGGGCTCATATTTGTAGAACTCCTCGGGCAAAACTGTTTTGCCTTCATCCAGGACTTCGACAATCTCCTGGTCGTCCCGGCGATACCTGATGATGACCTCCTCATCCTTCATGAATCCCGTATGCTTGATCGTGATTTGTTCTATGCCTGAAGAGGACTTCTCTTGAACCTCCTCACCCTTCTTTTCCTGTGCTGAAAGAGTAGAGATGCTCAACACAAGCAAGGACACAACGAGAATTCTGGAAAATGATTTCATGACGTCTCCTTTCATAACTGACTTTATACGCGATTAAAGTTGTTCTCTCATTCT
>JBDRSZ010000475.1:0-2159 GCA_043824415.1 bacterium
GACCCATCTTCTGGAAAAAGCGGATAACCCCAGAACGATCGGGATTAGCAGAACAATGGCGGCGACAAAAATCATGTACACATATGCGCCCGATTTCAGCAGCGTGCTTGGCTCGATCACTCTGCCTTCAGACGTTGTCCCTTTCGAGAGACCGGTATACTTTTTCTTTTCGACCCACCACCTGGCGAGCAAAAAGAGGGTAATGCAAACAACGGCCGAAATAACCACCGCCACAATCCCCATGTACTTGCGGTGCATATCGGTAAAGTGATAGGCGATGTTGAGGTACGCAACCGAGGGCAGAAAATCCACCTGCCCTAAAATCAATGGCGTGAGCCAGTCAGTAAAGGGCCACAGGAATACGATGACGGCACCCGCCAGATAACTTGGGGTACAGAGAGGTAACGTTATTGTGATGAATCTCCAAAAGCCGCTAGCGCCCTCGACTTCGGCGGCCTCTTCAAAGGAAGGGTCGATGTTGGTGAAACCTGCGGAAAGACCGAGGACGATAAACGGAAGCATATGCAGAGATTGAACGAATACCAACCCGTGTAGCCCATAGATGAAATTGATGGGTGTCTTGACCAACCCCATTTCCATAAGGAGCAGGTTCATCGTCCCATACTTGCCGAAAAAGATGATGAATGCAAATACGCCGGCGAAAGCGGGCAAGACAATCGGTAAAAGAATGAGGGCTGTGAAAACAGTCTTTCCCCGGTGCCGATATCTTGCCAAAATGTATGCCAGGGGTACCCCGAACACAGTGGTCGTCAGGAGCAACAGCGTACTCAGGAGCAAGGTGTTGCCAAAGATTTTGAGATAATAAGTGTCCTGGAAGAACTCCAGAAAATTATTTATGCCCCAGCTGTCAGTTCCGGAGATTTTGAAACTTTCCTGCACCAGAATTGACAGCGGATAAAGTACAAAGAAACCAATAATCAACCACAGGAGTGTTGCCAGAAAGATATTGCCGCGGGACATATCACATCCTTTACTGTCTATTACCTGATGTATGCGCGAGCAGTGGCCCGCCCTGTTGAACCCCCTAAAGGGCCGCACAAAGCGACATTCAACAGGACGGGTCTGTATCTCAAGCTCGGAGAGTATTCGGTCGAGTTGGGATAATTCGCTATGCGGATCGCCGTCGCAGCGCGATGACCACTGCCACCACTGAAATCAAGACGGCTATCACTATTGCCAAGATGAGTCCAATTGGTAAACCTGCTGCAGTGGGGAGAGCACGTGCCTCCGATGCAGCCAAGCGGGCTGCCGCATACGCGCCGTCTATCTCGAAAAGCTTTCTGGCCTCTTTTATTTTCGCCTCAGCCTTTGTCACGTCTTTCTTCTGGGCTTTCGCCGCGTTAATTTCTCCCTCGACTTCCTCTATCAGGAACAGACTGTTTTTCAGTTCGCCCCACTTTCGATAGATCTCGTATTCATATTTTTTGTTGATTTCGTCCCATCTCTTTGTGGCGAGGTCCAGGTCGTACTCAATGAAGTCGACTTTCAGATCCCAGAACGAATCAACCCCCAGCGCCTTCGTGGCATGCTGGGCCATCTCGACGCCTTCTTTTTCCCACACGGAGAATTTAACGTCCGTACGGGCTGCGAAGTAACGACCCTCCAGTACGTATTTTTGTCCGTCCATGCTGAATAGCCAGTCCAGAAAGATCTTTCCGACCGCTTCGTTGGGCGCGCCTTTAAGCAAAGCCACTGCCTCTGGAACCAGGATCGTTTTTTCCGGGAGCAAATCCCGTACCGGAAAGCCATCTTTGCGTGCGGCCATTGCGTTCATTTGCGGCTGCGCAATCCCGATGGGAACTTCGCCACGGGCCACTAATTGAGTCGTATCCGTGCTGCCGGTGGAGAAGCGTGCTAACTGCGCCGCCAATAATCTAAGATATTTCCATGCTTCTTTTTCTCCAAATGCCTGTATGAGAATTTCAATGGTTTCATGCATTGTGCCGGAGGCATATGGCAGCGTGTGCACGATGTTGCCCCGATAGATGGGGTTGAGCAAATCGTTCCACGTTTTCGGCGGCGGCAATCTTAAGCTTTTTAATACCTTCTCGTTGTATAGATTGGTACCGATCCAGGGCGCGAAACAGGTCCAAAGATCATCGTCATCCTTTACCTTCATGCCGTGCCATTCGGCCGGA
>JBDRSZ010000476.1:0-4576 GCA_043824415.1 bacterium
TCACGCAAGCCCATCGGACAGATCTGGTCGCCGCCCGTGCCCGTGACGGACACTCCAAACATGCCCGCGTGGAATCCTGTCCTCTTCCAGGACGGAGCGAAAATCTGGCTCTTCTTTAAAGTAGGCCCCAGCCCGCGGGAATGGGTCGGAGGATACCGGACGTCGGAGGACGATGGAAAAACGTGGAGTCCCGTGACCTACCTTCCCGCCGGTCTCTTGGGACCCGTCCGGGCAAAACTCATCCGGCTTTCGGACGGAACATGGCTCGCAGGAACATCCGTGGAGGCGGGGTATCGCTCGGACACGCCTGCCGATGCTCCCTATCGAACCTGGGCTGCCTGGGTAGAACGGAGCACCGACCGCGGGGCCACATGGACGAAACACGGCCCCGTCGGGATTGCCGGAGAACTCTATGGTGTAATCCAGCCGATACTCTGGGAAATCTCCGACGGCGAAGTCCGCATGTTCATGCGGTCAACCGAACGGATCGGCCGCATCGTCTTTTCGTCCTCCACAGACGGCGGCCGGACATGGGCTCCGGCGCGGGCCACCGAGCTCCCCAATCCCAACGCCGGCATCGACGTCGTACAGCTCCGGGACGGCCGGCTCGTGCTCATCTACAACCATCTACCGCGAGGCCGGAATGCCATTCATCTGGCCGTCTCGAAAGACGAAGGCAAGACGTGGAGCGATCCCCACGTTCTCGAAACCGAGCAGGGCGAATTCTCATACCCGGCCGTCATTCAGAGTTCAGACGGACGTGTGCACGTCACCTACACGTGGAAGCGGACCCACATCCGCCACCTAATCATCGACCCGCACAAGTTATAGGAATGACGATGAATCTAACAACGATCTGCATTCCCCTCGGAGTTTTGGCGATGGTATGGAACATCACGACGACCATCCTCATCTTTAAGGCCTTGCGTGAAAGAAACATCGAAGCGAGCTTCCTATTCCTGAAATTTTTCGCTCCGAAATACGCGAAGCAGTACAAAGAGATTACCCAGAAAGAGACCGGTAGTGTCGGTCCGCTTTTCTATCACTGGATCATCTCAATAAACGCCGCTTTGGTTGCAGCGATTTTAATCATTCTGGCTAGGCTCATATAAAAGTATTGTGTAGACGGTCTCTGCCATGTATACAATTGGAATGCCCTATAAAAAAACGTGACAGCAAGGAGGAAAAGAAAATGAACAAAAGAAATCTGGGTTTTTTAGGATTTTTAGGATTGCTGGGTATTCTCGGTCTGTTGTTGGACATCCCGGCGCTTTACGGTCTTTACGGTTTGTATGGTTTTTTCGGTTTCTTCGGCTGTACTGGGAAGGAGAGTTCAGAATAAAAATAATTTCAGTTGGTAAGATAGAGACTGCTGGTTATTCACTGCTTGAATAAATCTATCGAGGAATAGATGAAGATAAAAAGAATTCGAAACAAGCTGAAGAATGAATTGAAGACACTGCGGAATATCATTTATCATCGAATTTACATCTCCCGTAAAACAGAGAAGAACAACGTGGACGCATTCCATAAACTTTACTATGACACACATATATTCGGCAAAACATGGGGCAATACATTCTGGTTAGGCATTCGAGCCCGGAAATGCCCGTTGGACCTTTGGGTTTATCAAGAGATTATTTTTGAATTGAAACCGGACATCATCATCGAATGCGGAACCGCAAACGGAGGAGGTTCACTATTTTTAGCGAATATGTGCGATCTGATCCATCATGGGGAAATCATCACAATAGACATCGAGGACAAAGAAGGGAGACCTCAGCATCAAAGAATAACCTATTTGCTGGGTTCATCCATTTCGAAAGAGATCGTCGACCAAGTCGGACAACGAATAAGCAACGAAGATAAAGTCATGGTCATTCTGGATTCGGATCATAGCAAAGACCACGTTTTAAAAGAATTGCAGCTTTACAGTCAATTCGTCACGAAGGATAGTTATCTCATCGTGGAAGATTCAAATATCAATAATCATCCGGTAGCGCCCGACTTCGGTCCCGGGCCGATGGAGGCCATCGAGGAATTTTTAAAAGAAAATAAGGACTTTATTGTAGATAAAAATAGAGAGAAGTTTTATATGACCTTCAATCCAAAGGGGTATTTGCATAGGATAAAATGAACAGAGCGTCCGTTAGCTAACGACGCTCACTTCGTTCGCGTAAAACGATCTACCCGAAGGCTGCGAGCCTTCGGGTTGGGTTATCAAAGTCCATCAAAAAGCAATCCACCCGATCTCTTTCAACACATTCAAATACGCCATCAAAGCATCGAACGACAGGTCCCGCCCCGTCTCGGCGACGACCGCATTCCGAATGTCCGTGACTGAGCGCTTGCCGTTCACGAAATTCAAGATGGCCGTCGTCTGGAAACGATTCAATTTAACGTCCTTCAGCACGTCAGGATGTTCCTTCCGGTATGCTTCGAACCGCGGGCTCCTCTCGACGTAGAACTCCTGCCCCTTCACATCTGCGTGAATCGACGGAATCACTCTGGCGTACGTCTTCTCCTCTGCTATGGGCTTTGGCTTGCCGGTAAATTTCACTCCCAAGTCCGAGGCCCGGACGCGGCCGTACTCCACGATGGAATTTTCGAGCCCCTCTCCGTACAGCTCCCACTGCTTCACACGCGCATGGAGCAGACGCTCTGCATCTTCCGAACCGCTGTAAATCTCCTCGGTCGATCCGACGGCTCCAGTCTCCCTTTCTGCAGCGAAACGGACGAGGTTGTGCGCTTTTACAAACGCCGACTGAAAATCCTTCGCATCGGCCCGGTCGATCATTCTCATCGCTTCAGGAATCTCCCGCTTCCCCATCCTCTCATACCCGAACGCCGACACGTCATCCAGCAAACCTTTCAGGACATCGTCAGTGCAGTTCGCCGCCGCATACGCCATGGCCGCGCCGATGAAAGCGACCCGCTTCATCTGGGTTGGATCGGACTTGTCGGGCGTGTCCATGTCCGTGTGATACCACTGATCGGGCCACGTGAACAGCTCGATGCCCGGCACGGCAACGGACGGGTTGTTGAAGCAGATGTGATCGCTTCCGCCCGTGGCCCTGTGTATGAAGAAGCGGAAAGCATCCCTCGACCCGTTCTTCTCCCACATCGGTTTGGGGAAGAATTGCCCCCTCCTTCCCCTCGGCGAATCGGGAAGGTACACAATGTCGTTCGTCCGCCACACATAATTCATCATCGACTGCCCCAGACCGTCGAGATAGCAAGGAAGATGACTCGGACACTCGCTCATCGTGAAGACCGCGTTGTTCTTCCTCAACGCCTCGCCCACCATGTCCATGTTGATGTTGGCGCTCAGCTTCTCCGCAAACCCTGGATGCTGCTTGAAATGCTCGTACGTGCCGGAGATTTCATTCATCCAGAGAAAGTAGATATTCCGCCGCGGCTGGGGTAAAAGTCCTTCCGATACCAGCTTCGACAGCGCCCTCAAAATCTCCAATTGGATGACGCAGCCGCTCATATTGTCGTTGGCCCCGCGCTTCGTGTACCCCTCGAACAGATGGGCGCTGAAGATGACGCCCTTTTTGTCCGGTTCGGTTCCCGGGATCCAGCTGAACACATTCTCGAACTTGTCCTGGAACGATTCAACCCTCGCCTTACACCGAACCGTAAGCTTCCGACCCATCTCCACATCCTCCAGCAGTTCGGACCACTGCCTCCATGAAACAGTAAATCCAAATTTTAAATTCTTCTTGCCGCTGTAAGATCCGCTCGCATAAATGACCTGGTCGGGATCGAAATACCAGTCCTGAGCATAGAACGAGATGACGCCCACGATTCCGGCGGCATCCAAGGCATCCGCGACAGTGCCCCGGGGATGCGACCACATCAGGGCGACCTTGCCGTTGTACTCCTCCCGGACGCCCGCTTTCACCCACTCCTCGATTTCCTTGCCCCTGAGCGGCGGGATGTAGACCAGCTCCGCCGTCGTATCCACGGAAGAAGACCCCCTCGCGATCAGAGCCGCATCCGCGTCAAGCCGCGCCACCAGTCGCCTCTCAGGCTTCACGATCCAGAATTCCCCCTCGAAAGCATACTCAAACGTCCGATCGCTCTCGTACCGGTCGAGACGAACCGTTTCGATGCCGTACTCCTTGACCATCTCGAAAATTCTTTGTGATTCAAAAAACGTATCCGAGAATTCGCTCTTCGCTCGGATCCAAGGAGCGCCGGCCAATATGACTTCATTGTTGAAGATGATTTGTCCGGAAATCTCGTTCGTCAGGAGGTCGAGGACCTCTTGCGACAATGGCGTCCGAAGCACATCGGAGTCCTGACTCATGCCCCAATAAGGGACGATAAAGGACAGCGTCAAGAACAGAACACAGCGCCGAATAAAAGAACGTGTTTTCATCTCACACCTCATCGAATGAAAATGGAATATGTAACAGACAATCACCTCAGAAAGAATTGCTTCAATGTAATCATTCAGAATTTGAATAACAATACAAACGTACAGTTTCCACCCTGAAAAATCATAGGACTCCACAACCCTATTGATAAACAGAAAAATTTTTAGTAACTTCCTCGGAACATCGATACC
>JBDRSZ010000477.1:0-6642 GCA_043824415.1 bacterium
GGTATCGATATTTTTCTTCTTTCTGCCCTGGGAGCATTGGCAGTCTCTTTGGACACGGTGATTTATCAAGCGCTAAAGGCTGCTCATACGAATCCGGTGAACGCGCTGAAGTATGAATAAATTCTGGAATGGAGATGAGAAATTATTGTAACTTTAGAATTTTAAGTTCGTATACAATGCAGTATTCATGGAGAAGGAGAGTGCGATGCTGAAAACAAAAAATTTGAAAAAAATCTACAAGACGGAAGAAGTGGAGACGTGGGCTCTCAGCGATGTGAATTTCGAAGTGAAGGATGGCGAGTTCGTGTCCATTATGGGACCATCCGGATGCGGGAAATCCACGCTACTCAATATTCTCGGAATGTTGGATAATCCGACGGAGGGCGAGTATAACTTTTTGGATCAGGAAGTTTCCAAGTACACCGAAAGACAGCGGGCGAATCTAAGAAAATCGAACATCGGATTCATATTCCAGAGCTTCAATTTGATCGATGAACTGACCGTCTTCGAGAATGTCGAGTTGCCGCTGCTGTATTTGGGTGTGTCGGGTTCGGACAGGAAAAAACGGGTCGAAGAGGTCTTGGAGCAGATGCAGATTATGCATCGGAGGAATCATTTTCCGCAGCAGCTATCCGGGGGTCAGCAGCAGCGTGTGGCCGTTGGTCGGGCAGTGGTCGCGAGTCCGAAACTGATCCTGGCTGATGAACCGACGGGCAATCTTGATTCGTCCCACGGAGAAGAAGTCATGAATCTCTTGATGGGGCTTCACGAAAAGGGAACGACGGTTTTGATGGTCACGCATTCGCCGGCGTATGCGGATTTCGCACAACGCCAGGTTCATCTGTTTGACGGACAGATTGTGACGGAGAATATCAAAGAAAAATTTCATGTGTGATGCTGTTTTTAAAGTGAAAAAAATTACATCGTAGATACCCTCAGATTGTTTGATTACCATAAATGCGATTTCATTTCAGCCTGCATGATACATGCAGGCTTTTTTCATGGAGGAGTCGATCGTTCATTTTCTTATTTTCTGCATGCGTATTCCGGACTAAACCTGCAAACGCATTCTGACCGTTGGCAGGTTTTATAAAATAAATAACTGTTGTAAAGCATTAAAAATTTCTTGTGTCGTAAAAACTGCATTGATATATTATTTGTGAAAATCGTTTGGAATATTCAGATGTTGAAAATAATACAAAACCTTTTTCCAGAAGATTCGTAAATAATACAAACCAGCATGTAAAGAGGTGAGAAGATGAGAATAAGCTTCATGGAACCGTTTTCCAGAGGCTGGGGCCGGATGAAGAAGGCACTTTTCCAACCCTTCGATATCGGTAAATGGTTCACGGTCGGATTTACTGCGTTCCTTGCCGAGCTGACGGAGTGGCATCATGGCGGTGGCGGGAATAGCGGTCATAAAGGCCACACCGACTGGGAAGATTTTTTCCGTTTTCCGCGCGTCGCGTGGGGATGGCTGACGGACAATCCTTTCTGGTTTACAATGATCGTTTTCGGCCTGTTCCTCCTCATCATGATCATCGTTCTGCTGATCTGGCTGAGCTCGAGGGGCAAGTTCATGTTCCTCGACAATGTGGTTCACGACCGCGCGAAAGTCGTTCAACCATGGCATGACTTTAAGAAACAAGGGAATTCGCTGTTTGTCTGGCGTTTCGGATTCAGCCTTGCCTGTTTTGTGCTTTTCGTTACATTCCTGGTGTTTTTTTTCATCACCTTATACCATCTCTATGATGGCTATGCCCCTCGCTCGACGATGATCCTCACGATCGTCGGAATGGGATTGATGTTACTTGTGATGATTATCATTACAGCGACCATTTCGTTATTCCTGAATGATTTTGTCGTTCCTATCATGGCTATTCACGGTACGAATGCAGTTCAGGCGTGGGGCCGATTCTTGCCGCTTCTCTCGCGATATTTTTTGTATTTTATCCTTTACGGGATACTCATTTTCTTTCTCTATATTCTCATCGTTATTTCGGTCATCATTATTGGGTTATTGACCTGTTGTATCGGTTTTATCCTGTTGATCCTTCCGTATATCGGATCTGTGATCATGCTGCCCATCTCGTACACTCTCCGAGCGTTCAGTCTTGAATTCTTAGGACAATTCGGACCGGAGTTCTCGATCTTTCCACAGGTCAAAAAAGCAGCAGTCAGCCACAAGGCCTGAGTGCAGGAAGATAGAAACAGAAAATCTGAGGCAGTCGATCATCGATGTCTGATCAGAGAGGCTAAGGTATTGAGCATTCACCTTAGCCTTTGTCCATTGTTTTCAACGGAAAATGGTTTATGAGTGAACGTTTGATTGGATGGCACATCGATCGAAATCCATCGACAACAAACCTGAAGAACAGAGCGATCTATGCATCGATGATCGCGGTCGTTTTGATCGTCTCGTTTTTCTTGAATCCGGCAAGAATTCCTTTTTCGATCTGCCTTTTTCACCGGTTGACAGGCCTGGGCTGTCCAACCTGCGGGTTGAGCCGGTCCTTTTATGCGATTTCCCACTTTCATCTGCAAGAAGCGTTTGCATTCCATTGGATGGGCCCTATCGTTTATTTTGCCTTTCTGATTTTATTTTTCAAGTTTAGTTTTGAGACTACGGCAAGAAGAACGATTCAAGTTCGGATACGGTCGTTGATGATGAGGATTGCGATCATTGTTTTTCTGGCCCTGTGGTTCGGTTGTTGGGTCGTTCGATTGTTTGGAGAGATGTCAGGATAGGAAGATTCAGGCCAGCAGAATTTGGAAAACAGGTATCGCAATATCTGTTTGCAAGCTTGCTCGGGACGGGATTTGCCGGAGCAAAAATCTTCTGACGATTTATCGTCGGAAACAGTTTCATCGTAGAATGACTCACCGGTTATTTCATTAACAGAAGAAATTTTAAAATAAATATAGTCAAATTGGTTGTTGACGGATTCGTCATTATTTTGTAAATTTGGCAATGTAAAAATCTTTTTTCCGTGACATCTATTTAAAAGCATGGCGTCAGGAGGTGAAAACGCAATGTTTAAGATGGACAAAGAGTATAAAATAAAGGTCGGGCTGGCTGAGATGCTCAAGGGCGGCGTCATCATGGACGTGACGACTGCGGATCAGGCAAAGATCGCGGAGGATGCCGGTGCGGTGGCTGTGATGGCCCTGGAGAGAATTCCGGCGGACATTCGGGCGGACGGTGGTGTGGCGAGGATGTCCAATCCGAGGATCATTCGCGAGATCATGGCTACGGTCTCGATTCCCGTGATGGCCAAGTGCCGGATCGGTCATTTTGCCGAAGCGCAGGTGCTCCAGTCCCTCGGAGTGGATTTCATCGACGAGAGCGAAGTCCTCACCCCGGCGGACGACCGGTACCACGTAGACAAGTGGCGGTTCAAGGTCCCGTTCGTGTGCGGATGCCGCGAACTGGGGGAGGCGCTCCGGAGGATCGCGGAGGGGGCGGCCATGATCCGGACGAAGGGGGAGGCGGGGAGCGGCAACATCATCGAAGCAGTCCGGCACATGCGCATGGTCGTATCTGCGATGCGGGAGATCACGACACTGGGGGACGAAGAACTCGTCATCAAAGCCAAGGAGATGGGCGTTCCGGTCGAGCTCGTCGAGTATGTGAAGAAGAAGGGGAAACTTCCCGTCCCGAATTTCGCGGCGGGCGGGATCGCCACGCCGACGGACGCTTCCCTGATGATGCAGCTTGGAGCCGAGTCGGTCTTCGTGGGATCGGGCATTTTCAAATCGGAAGATCCGGCGGTCAGGGCAAAGGCCATCGTTATGGCGACGACGAATTACGACAATCCTGATGTCGTTGCGAAGGCGTCGGAAGGGTTGAAAGAAGCGATGCGTGGTTTGGACCTATCCGAGATCCCGGAAGCGGAGATGCTCCAGGCGAGAGGGTGGTAGATGGGTCTGACAGTCGGCGTCCTCGGCCTGCAGGGTGATTTTGCCCTGCATCGGGAGAGCCTGAAGCGAATCGGGATTGGGTCGAAGATCGTACGCTGGCCAGAAGAGCTGCAGGATTGTGGAGGACTCATCCTTCCCGGTGGGGAATCGACGACTTTCGTAAAGCTGCTGAAGAAAACGGGTCTGTTCGACGGCATTCGGACGTTTGCGAAGGACCGCGGCGTGATGGGAACCTGCGCCGGACTCATCACTCTAAGTACGAAATTGTTGAACGATTCGATGGAAACGCTCGGCCTTATCGACATGGAAGTGGAGAGGAACGGATACGGACGCCAGGTGGATTCTTTCGTGGACAAGGTTCGGATTTCTGTATTCCAGGAAAAGCCGGATTTTGAGGGCATTTTCATCCGCGCTCCGAGGATTCGTTTGGTTGGGAAGGGGACGGAGGCGTTGGGATTTCATGGTGATGAAATTGTGATGGCGAAGAATGATCGTGTTCTGGTGACAACGTTCCATCCTGAGCTGACGAAGGATGGGCGCGTGCATCGGTATTTTGTGGAGTCGTTCTTGAAACAGGTATGATCCTCCTGAAGGATTAAATCCTTCGGGAGGGTGTTGCGGATTTGGATAAGAGTGAAATAGATAGATCGCCTTAGGATTCACTGCCCGGGGAGCTTCCTTTTAGTAGGCTATGAAGCTCACCGATTTTGTACCTTGGGTAAGAGACACGAGGTGATCAAAGGATGTCATCCTGGCCTGTCGCCAGGACAGGCTCGATTCAGGATCTTATAAAGAGAGATACCGGATCACCTGCCTGCCATGCTCGAGGCAGGCGGGCGATAGGCAGGAGTGCGGTATGACAATCGTCGTATAAACAATTTTTCAGAAGTATCAATATTTGAATATTCCCACCATTTTGGAATCAATAAAATAATCTCCTTTTTTTTCACCCAAGGACACAGCCCCAGGTCAATCGTATCTTTAGAAGTTTTTTGATGATAATTTTTTGGCCATTTCCGGCGATGTGGAATCGGCGGGTTGAGCGGGGAGGGCGTACCAGTAAGCGGTGGTGGCCCAGAAGGGGTGCTGAGTGGGGATGATGGGGTCGCTGCCCATTTGTTCTTCGGTGAAGCGGATGTAGTGTTGAAACTGGAAGGCGTCGTTGAGGTGGAAGGAATAGACGACGACGGGGCCGGGTCGGACTTTGACGAAGCCGGAGACAGCCTTACGGTCGAAACGGCACCAGCCGCTGTTGAAATATTCTTCGCTGCCGGTACCGTGGTAGCTGGGTGGCCATCCCTGTTCGTCGGTCCAAACCAGCCAGTCGCCTTCGCCCCACCATTCCATGGACTCGGGCCAGTTGACATGGAGAAGGGTGCCGACATATTTACCACGGGCGTTTCGTTCGAGGGCGACTTTGATGGGGACGTTTAAGAGTCCAACTTTGGGCGTGGCGGGGATGGTGGCTTTTTCGGCACGCCACGTGGCGTGGAAGTGGGTGCGGTTATCGGGCAGGTCGGTTTTGGGTTCGATGTCGAGTTTTATGGTCAGGTTTTTGATTTGTTTGTCGGAGTTGTTATCGAGGAAGAGGACCATGCCTTTTTCGAAGGGCATGGGGAAGCGGCAGTAGGCTTCGGTGTCGGTGGCGCCGATGAGCAGGCTGTTGAAGTTGCCGGAATAGGAAATGGGTTGATTGGTAGGTTTTTTATCAGTGACGGCGGCGAGGGAGGAGAAGGTTTTGTTGTGGCCGGAGTGGGCGTGGCCGAAGAAGTAGCCGACGGGGACATCGACGCTGGGATTGACGGACTGATCCCAGTAGATGCGCAGGCGGAGGTTTTACAGGATTTCGGTGGTGGCCGGGTCAACGGAAAGACGGATCTGTCGGATGATACCGGTGCCGGGGTGAGTGATGCGTTTCATTTCGCGGGGAGCGAAGCCCGAGAAAGTTTTTTCGATGGCCCATGATTGCGGTGGCTGGGGCGGTGTGGATTCGGCTCGAAGCCAGGCATCGCAGGTGGTTTTGATCTGTTGTTTTTCCTGTTTGCTGAGGGGCCGGGTGAGGCTTTTGACCTTGACGGAGGTCTGATATTTGGTATAGGTGAGCTGCCAGTAGTTGCTCCAGACGAAGGTGTCGAACTCGGGTTTTTCGGCGTCGGGATGAGTCAAGCAGATCAGGACATGTTTTTCGAACGGGATGGGCAAGAGCAGGCCGGGGTAGGATTTGCAAAAGACCAGCGGATATGGGATGGGACCGTTTTCGTAATCGTATAATTTGGTGATGGGCAGGTCGATTTGGGGGCGTTCCTTGTGATCGAGGAAAACCTGGAAGCGGGTGCGGCTGTGATGTTCATCCACTATGCCGACGAAGACGCGATGGATACAGCTGGGGCCGTCGGTTTCGAGCAGGATATTGCGGCTGTTTTCGATTCGTTTGTAGTCAGTGCCGTCGTTGTTGGCGCCGGTGCGGTCCCAGGTGGAAGCCATGGCGGTGTGGGAATCTTCCAGGACGGGTAAGTGGGCGAGGGTGCAGAGGTTCTTCAGGAAATAAGTGAGATCGCGGACTGGAGGGTCGGCCAGAGTGCTGGTCGTGGTGAATAGAGCAATGACCAAGATGATGATGAAAGCAGTAAAACCTGCATGCTTCAGGTGAGTTGACATGTGATATGCTCCTTTTGTATAAGTTTGAATACGAAATTAAGTGAAAAAAATAGATCGCCGTGG
>JBDRSZ010000478.1:0-10741 GCA_043824415.1 bacterium
GTCAGGATTCCTCCGATCTTCCATCCGGTTTGAGAAAGCGGCCGGACGTATCCGAAATGGAGGCCCCAGGTGCTGGAGCGGTCGAAGTTTCTCTCGGTCTGCGGTAACGCAGGCCCGAAGTCATCCAATTCCCAGAACCCATTCCAGTAGCTGACGTCGTGCGTCATGCTGAATCGGTTGTGGAGGAGAAGGGCCTCGAACGCGCGTCCGTTCCGTTCGCTGAGGAGGCCGATGCGGCAATCGATCATCGATCCGTCCGGTTCAATTTTGCTGCTGCGGGGATACATTTGATCGACGCCGTCGATGGCGTTCAGTCTGGCATAGGTAAAGCTTCCGCCCACGGAAACATCGGAGTTGGGCAGTCTTGTCCCGAGGAAGCCGAACGCATAGATGTTGCCGGAAGATTTTCTGCTCAGCAGGGGCTGGAAATCGCCGGCGTTCGCAGCGTCGAGTTGCTGGAGTGAAAGATATGAACCGCCGAAGTATCCGCCCGATTGAAAAACAGCACCCAGGGGGAGTGTGCGGGCAGATCCGTTGTTCCCGGATATGGTATAATAGGTGGGCGATACGAACAGCATGGCCCCTCGGATTCGAATCCCCTTGCCTGGGTTGATGAAAGGGTCCAGATAGGGGTCGTCGAGAGCGATGGAAACGCCGCCCATGCCCAAATTTTTCGAGGGAAATAGTAAAAACTGATCGCCTGTCGATAGAGGGATGGTTTTTACGGGGATGATCTGTGCAAACACTGTCAGCGGTAAGCAGATAGTCGAAATCAAAATTCGAAGGACGCGCTTCGGGATTCGGAGTTTACTTTTCATGATTCGCCTTTCCTGTGATGCCATGATCGACAGATTCCAGTCCATCATTTATATGATTATTCGTTTTTCGGCACGGCGATCTTTCCGATGAAAAGGATAGTGTTAGAATGGTTTTCTCTGATGACGAAGAGGAACGGCCGGTTCACGCGCATCACAACGTCCGATGCGCTCCCCCTCGACACGACAACGACTGTCACAGCTGCCGCTTCGGTTCTTTCCTCATCGACCTGGACGAAGGCTTTGTGCTTCACTTCACTGATGAACAGGCCGCCCTCTCTGTTGATTCGCGTGAAATCCGCCTGCGCCGTGAACGCGATGCCAAGGCCGAGGGTTGCGAGGACGTCGTTCAATTGGATTCCGTATTCGACTTTGAATTTGGGCAGGTAGAGCTTCGCGTTCCTTTCGGAGAACGATGCCATCCAGAGAGACCAATTCTCGGGCGTCAATGCCTGGATGAGCGCGTCGAGGGAGGTGCCCTGTTTGGGGAGGAAGACGGTCATGCTGAATTTTCCGTCCCCATACGGAAGGTCGACGGCCTGAAAATCGGATGTTTCGGCATAGGAGAAATCTCCCTCCTGTACCATCATCCGGCAGGACGACACGATCCCGTCGGGTGCGATGAAGTCTTCATCGAAGGTCAGGCTTGGATCGAACTCGTAGGTCCACGCCCCCTTGAAATACACGGCGTTGATGAGGAACATCATCGTGGCCCTGTCGATTCTTTGGATGATTTCCGTGATTTTCCCGTGTGTCTTTTGCTCAACCCAGCCGTTGATGACGCCGGGAGCGTCGGCCAGGGAAAAATCCAGACTTCTCACATCGGCGTCGAAGTACGTGCGATTCACGTCAATGAAATCCTGTTCGACCTGAAAGCCGAGACGCGTCCATATAGAGTTGGCGAGTTCGAGGGTCACCTGCGGGTCGAGAGCGGTGAGCAAGGAGACGACGTTTCTGAAGGATTCGTTGATTTCCTGAGAAGACATGCCGTCGAATCCGAGTGTTTGCCTGAAGGCTTCTTCGGTGTTTCCAGCGGCTCCGTTGGCGGTCATGCCCAGGGCGAATGCCACGCTCAGGGGGGAGATGAAGATGTTTGTATCGGGCTCTGTTCTGATGATTTCCCTGAACAGGTTGAAGCCGAAGACATTGGTCGATGCGACGAGCTGTTTTTCGAGTACGGATAGCTCGCGCGGAGGCTCATCGGCGGGCGGAATGGAAAAGTTGCGGATGCACCGTACTAAAAGGATTCCCGAAAAAATGATAGGAATGAGGAGGATCGTTTTTATTCTCATGTGTTTTTTCTCTCCTTCCGCTGCAATGGTGGGGGGTTCATGTGCGATTTGTCACGGTTACTTCCTGCGTGAGCGTTTGTGCTCTCCCCAGGACTTTGATTGTGAGCGAACCGACCTGAGTGGGAGTATAGGAAACCGCTTCTTCGAAGGAGACCAGGACCTGGGGTACGGCTCCCGATCGCAGATTTTGTTTTCCGATGGGCTTGATCGTCAGCGTCGATTGTTCCGTGAAAAGCTCGAAGTGGTCGAACGTCCAGGAAGGATCGGGAAGGTTTCCCTTGATTCGGATGGAGAAGGGAACGTTCACGGCGCCTGAATCGGGAGCGGTGACGCTATCCACATAGACTGCTTCGAAGTTCCACTCCGACGAAGAAAGGGGGCTGAAGACTTTGCAGGCTGCAACATTCAGAATGAGAAAGAGGGTTGCGGTTGCGAGAATCTCCGTAGTCAGATGCTGCGCGGGAATGGCATTTTTTTTAGCGTGTCGTTCGATCATGATGGTATCACCCGCTATGATTTTGCGAAAACAAGTTTTCGCAGTCCGGTTTTTTTGTATGGTATTCGATCATGATATTATCCTTTTTGCTCTTATGGATTCTTCAACAAGGAACGTGCCAGAAACGACGGCTTTTTATGGGAGGAAATCAAAGCCGATTTCGGACGTATCGGGATTTTCATGACGGCCGGGACTTTAAGAATCCTCAAATTTTCATTGATTCCTCAGAAATCCGAGGGATTTCGGGAAATGAGAGGATCAGCGGAATCGTTGCGTGAACCCGACGGATACGATGTTTTTTTCGTAGTAGAGGTCGCGGAACGGGGATTCGTTCCGGTATCTCCCAAAGCGGAGTCGGACGGAGAGGTTTTTATTCAGGTCTTTGGAGAGGTCTACGAGCGTGAAGCTGTTTTCCTCGTGTTCTGTATCGGGCCGGAGCTGGAGGATGGGCTGGAGCGAATCAGTATACTGTTTCATCAGAAGGGTCCAGTAAAATCGGAGAGTCAGACC
Organism: bacterium; assembly: GCA_043824415.1. Taxonomy (GTDB): domain Bacteria; phylum Zhuqueibacterota; class QNDG01; order QNDG01; family DSAB01; genus JBDRSZ01. The sequence goes on from JBDRSZ010000478.1 coordinate 3,114, forward strand.
CCAGAAAAAGTTCTTGGCCGCGAGGATGCTGATTTTCGGGCAGCTATACGAATATCCGTAGCTGTTGGAGGTGTTCTTCTGGTATGTAAATCGGAAGTGCAGGAATGCCCATTTTACGATTTCCAACGAGGTCGTTATCTCGGCCAATTCGTCACGCTGGCGCATCCGCCTGTCGATCCACTCGTAGGTCTGACGGTTGATTTCCTCGAAGTCGAATGCGGATCTATCATATTGTATTGTCCCCAGAGATGCCTGGAGATCCCATCGCACGCCCGGCCAAAGGGCGAATTCCAAAAGCACGCCGCCGCTCCGATACGCGTAATCGTAATGGGTTCCTCCGGTGTAATCCAGGGATGAATACGCACAGAAAATCGTCGTGGCGGCTCCGTAGGCGAAACTCCACCGGACGAACGGGGATGCGTGGTAGAAACGGTACCCCCGCTGGACATCGAAAAATGCCTTATTTCTTCCTTGAAAATTGGTTCCTGCGGAGAATCGTTTGGGCAGGGATATTTCGCAGAGGCCGGTGACATCGTTCACGATGCGGTTTTCGACGGAATATTTTCGGTATCCCTCCAGTCCTCCTTTGTAGTTGACGGAGAGCGCGAGTTTTTTGAGCGGCCGGCCCCTTGCAGAAAATTCAAAGAAAAACCGACCGCTGTGGGCGGCTTGGGGATCTGAGACGGATTCGAAGACATTTCCATCCAGTACCCACGAGAGGTCGAGTCTGGACTCCCATCGCCATTCCTGGCTCAACCCTTGGGATGTCCAGAATCCCAAATAGATGAGAACAGCTATGCGGACGGACCGATTCAAAGATGCGCTCGGTCTTTATTTCCGGTTCTTTTCGGCTTCATCGTAAAACCATTGCGCTCTCTTGTTGAGGCTGTCCGCCTTGGATGACGTCTGGCCTTTATATCGCTTCAACTGTTCGATTAAGTCCTGAAGACCCGTGATGGATCGGGGAGTGGGACCCGAAAGGGCCAACTGTATTTTATCGATGTGAGACGGTTCGGCGCCGGCATCGCTATTGAATTCCGTTTGGAGTGTGCCTCTCGAGTCGGCTGTTCTTTGCACCCCTGTTTCCGATGCTTTTCCCAGGAGTTCTTCCCTCTCGTTGAAGAGATCGATTTCCTGCGTCAACTCGGTGACTTTTCTGCGTATCTTTTCTTCTTCCTGGAGAGAGTGAATTCGCCGTTCGACGAGGCGGATTTCTTCCTTTAGGAGTTCTTCCTGGTCGAAAAGAAGATCCCCTTTCTTCCGTAAATCATTGGCCGTATTCCAGGGCTGCGCATCGACGGCTGTGACGGGGTAAGATGTTCTTTTTGAGGGTGTCAGCTTGATTTCCAATGACTGCTTTTTGTCGAAGGTTTGCTGGAGCTGTCGGATCGGACCGGGATTTTTTTGTACATCTTCGTTTTCAGCGAGCCGAATGAGGCGTTCGATTTCTTTCTGGTACAGAGCGATCAACGCGGCAGCGGCTTCGCGGTACGAATCGTCCGTTTCATGAATTTGGGATTCGAGACGTTTGACGTCGTTCTCGAGCGCCTGCGATTCCTGGAGCTGCTTTTCGAGTTTCCGGTGTTCGCCGGGGCTGAGCAGGCCTTTGGATTTGGTCAGCTCGATTTGGCTGGCCAAGATGTCCGCCTGGTCCATCAGCTTTGCATAACTGACCTGGAGGGAATCCAATCTCTGTTGGAAGGAGGATACGACTTCTTCCTGAGCAGAGATGGGCGTTGTCTGGAATCCGCATATTCCAAAACGTGTCTGTAACAAAACGATCGTGCACACTATCCACAAAAATCTGAGGCCCTTCATCATTCTTCACCCCTTTTGACGATGCCGTGTTTTTGCAGCTTGTAGTAGAGCGTCGCCTCTTTGATGCCCAAGAGCCGGGCTGCTTTAGCCTTCACTCCGCCGGCGGTCTGGAGCGCTTGTTCCAAGAGCTGCTTTTCGATCAGGCCGACTGCGGAATCGAGATCCAAGGAATGATTCGCAATCTTCGTGCCTTTGGTTTCGGAGATCATGAAGGCAAGACCGTCCGCGTCGATTTGATTCGTTTCGCAGAGGACGACGGCTCTTTCGAGGACGTTTTCCAGCTCCCGCACATTCCCGGGCCAGCCGTAGGACATTAAAAGCCGCATGGCATCCTGGGTGACGATGAGATCGGGTTTGCGCATTTCCCGACTTAGACGTTTCAGGAAATGATTCGCCAGCAGGGGGATGTCTTTTTTTCGATCCCGCAGGGGTGGCAGGTGGATGGGGAGGATGTGAAGTCTGTAGTAGAGGTCTTCCCGAAACCGGCTTTGATCCATTTCCTGATGAAGATCCCGATGGGTCGCCGCGATGACGCGGACGTCCACTCGAATCGTTTCCTCGCCTCCGACGCGTTCGAACTCCTTCTCCTGGAGGACTCGCAGGAGCTTCACCTGCGTGGCCGGAGGAATGTCTCCGATCTCATCCAGGAACAAGGTTCCCCGATCCGCCAGCTCGAAACGTCCTTTTTTCTGACGTAGGGCGTTCGTGAAGGCGCCGCGCTCGTGGCCGAACAGCTCGCTCTCCAAAACGCCTTCCGCAAGCGCCCCGCAATTGACGCGGATGAAGGGCGCCTCCTTTCTCGGGCTGTTGTAGTGGATGGCTCTGGCGACGAGTTCCTTGCCGGTTCCACTGTCCCCGTAGATAAGAACCGATGTGTCGCTTCCCGCGACTTTTTCGATTGTGTGGTATATTTCCTTCATCTTCTCGGATTCGCCGACAATTTCGCCGTAGTTGAATCGGATGTCCGCCTCTTCCTTCAAGTACCGGTTTTCCTCGGATAGGCGGTCGACTCTCTGTCGTTCGAGGATGACTTCGGCAACGCGTCGCACTTTCAGAATCAATTCATCCTTAGAGAACGGCTTGGTGATGAAGTCCCACGCCCCGGCTTTCATGGCTTCGACGGCGATCTCGATCGTCCCGTAGGCCGTGATGACGATGACTTCGATGCGGGACTTCGCGTCCTTGATTTTTTTCAACAGGTCGAGGCCGGTCATTCGATCCATTTTATAGTCCGTGATGACCAGGTCGATTCCTTCTTTTTGGGTGATGGAAAAACCTTCGATCGCGCCCGGCGCCTCCCATACTTTGTGTCCCTCTTTACGCAGCACCTGAACCATGCCTTCGCGCATGGAGTCGTTGTCTTCGACGACGAGGATGCGGAGACGTTTGGTTGTGTTCATCATACAAGCAACCCTGATAATAATTAAATTCGAAATCCGAAATCCGAAATGAATTTAAAGTGCTGAATTCAACGTTTAGGATTTTAAATCCTGGTCATTGGGATTTGTTTTCTGCTTCGCATTTCGGATTTGCTTATGAATGTTATCTCAAATTCCGTTCCATTCGCATCCGAGCGGACGAGACGGATGGCTCCTCCGTTCGCCTCTACCAAGCTTTTTACGATGGTGAGTCCCAGTCCGGTTCCCTTTTCGTGCGTCGTGAAGAACGGGGTGAATATTTTCTCATGGAGTTCTTCCGGAATGCCCCTGCCGCTGTCTCGGAACGAGAGGTCGATGGAATCGCCCGATCCTTTCCACCCGATTTTAATCTCGCCTCCGTCGGGCATGGCCTGGGCGGCGTTGTGGAGGAGATTGAGGACGATTCGTTTCAGGTGGTTCGGGTCCGCCCAGACGTGTCCTTCGTCAGCATCTTCGGGTGTCCAAAGTGTAATTCCACGCTCCTTGAAATGGTTCTCCATAAGAAGTCCCGCTTCTGCGATGGTCTCTTTCAAGGGACATATTTTCTTATCCGGCTCCTGAGGCCGTGCGTAGGTTAGAAAGCTGTCGATGATTTCTTTCAGGTGGCCGATTTCTTTTGAAATCCGATCGATGTGTTTTTGGGCATCCTTGTCCTTTGACACCTCATCGGCCAGGAGGTCGGTGAAGAGTTGAATCCCGCCCAGGGGATTTCGAATTTCGTGCGCGACGCCCGCGAGCATGGCCTTGAGGTCTTTTTCCCTTTCCACGACTCCTTTTCGCATCTCCTCCATTGTTTTTGCAAGGAGGCCGATTTCGCCCTTTGCGAGCGGAGGTATGGATTCGGAATAATCTCCGCGGCCGATCTTTTTGGATGCTTTGACGAGTTTCCCGATGGGACGCGTGATAGACCCTGCCAATGTCAGACTGATGACGATGGCCGCGAAGGTTCCCGCGGCGCCGATGAGGTAGAGGCGGTTCTGCAGTTTGTTCACGGCTTCCAAAAAGGTCACGCTCCCGTCCACGCCGATGCCGCCGATCACTTGTCCTGCATTGTAAAGGGGAGCGAAGCCCGTCATCGTGGGCCGGCCGTCGATGCCCGTAAACAGAATGGAATAGGACGATTTCTGATTCCGAATGTCTTCGATTTCGCGCCTGTAAAATTGAAGGTTGAAGTATGCGTCGCCTCGCTCGGTGTGTTCTTCCGTGTCTAAGAGGCTGTTGCCGCTCATGTCGAAGAAGTAGATGCGTTTCACGTCCGTCGATTTTTGCAGGCGGAGCAGACGCTGCTGCATCCGCTCTTGAATGCGAGGCCCCATGCCCTGGATGAGAAATCCGATGTCTTCCTCCTCGAGTTGTACAGATGCAGCCTGGGCTACCGCTACGAGTTTTCTCCCCAGCTCGGCTTCGAGACTCCTGCGGATCATCCATTGGAGCGTCCATCCGCTGACGATGAGGATTACGATGACGAGGAGGACGAAGAAGAAGACGAAGCGGTTTTGTATGCGATCGAGGAACATGGCGTTTTTTTCAAGACATTGTTTGTTGATCCAATATACTCTATTCGGTTTTTTTTGTCAAGGCTTAGGAAAATATACTCTGAGTGGCCGCTATTTTTGAATGGTTGATACAATTCTGTTTCTCCTCCCCGTTGGGGGAGGAGATTAAGAGGAGGGGGTATTTTTAATCTTTAAACGGATTTCAAACGTTTGGATGTCTTATATTCACACCCTCACCTTAATCCTCTCCCTCAAGGGAGAGGAGAAAATAACGAGAGGAGATTTTAATGCCTGATTTAAGGTTACAAGTCGATAGATGTGTTCTTATTTCAAAAAAGCAAGTCATCCTGCAATAAGACAGTTCGTTATTGCAGAATCCGTCAATAAGGATTTTTCTTATTGACGTTTTTGCTCATATCCGTCAATAACGAGGTTGCTTATCGACGGATAGTTCGTTATATTTAAGAAGCAATGAATCCAAAAGATTTTGAAAAATCGACATCTGGCATATGCATTAAAACGCCTCAAGGCTATTGGGCCTTCGTACCAAATCTTTTGCCACCAAAGATTCAATACGATGAGACTATCATCCATAAAACAGCCGAGGCGGAGAGGATATTGGGTGAATTATCGGGTATGGGGAGAATTTTATCGAATCCATATCTGCTCATCGCTCCGTACATTCGTCGTGAGGCCGTAGCCAGTTCGAGTATCGAAGGAACCCAAGCTTCGCTGAGTGACCTTTTCTTTTTTGAAGCGGAGGAGCCGGAAAAACCCCTTGTGCCCGATGTAAAAGAGGTCAGAAATTATGTGAGAGCCATGGAGTATGGCATAGAGAGGCTTGTAAAATTACCTGTCTCTGTACGGCTTATTCGTGAGTTACACCGGATTCTAATGGAGGGTGTCCGAGGTGAATACTCAACACCGGGAGGTATCCGAAGAAGCCAAAACTGGATTGGCTCACCAGGATGCACAATCAAAGAGGCTACGTATGTTCCCCCACCTTTAAATGAGATGAAACAAAGTTTAAGTGATTGGGAAAAATTTCTCCATGCAGAACCAGATATACCACCTCTTATTATATGCGCATTAATGCATTACCAATTTGAAGCTATCCATCCCTTTTTGGATGGGAATGGTCGTATCGGTCGACTGTTAATCACATTTTATCTCTGTGAAAGAGGTTATCTATCGCAACCCTTACTGTACCTTTCAAGATTTTTTGATAGATACCGTGACGAGTATTATCGCAGACTTCTTTGCGTGAGTCAGTATGGGGAATGGACGGATTGGATTTTATTCTTTCTAAGAGGTGTCATTCAACAGTCCAAAGATGCTATAAAGGATTCTGAGAGGATATTAGATTTACATTTTCAATACCAAAGGGAATTACAGGCTACGAAGAAGATACCTGATACGGCTCACAGATTGATCGATGAGATATTCCAGAATCCAATTCTTTCCATTTCAGGACTTGCTAAGAAATGGGATGTACCTTTCAATTCTGTCAAAAGAGGGGTTAATCGCTTGGTTGAAGTTGGCATACTAAAAGAGATCACTGAGAAAAAACGGAATAAACTATACCAAGCGACAAAGTTGATCCGACTGCTTACAGAGGGCAGGAAGTATTAATGGTTATATTCATGAAGTCCGAACAACCAAAGGTCTCGATATGAAATCTGATTGCAGATTTCACATCGGCTCGCCGTTGATGAGAGCTCATATTGCGACCCCTTCTCTGAGGATTTCATCGTGAATGGGGAGAACGGAGAACAGTCCATCTTTCCATGATGCACGGTCAACAACGAGTGTACTGAAGTTTGTATCGTATTGAAGGTTGATGTCGAAGACGATCTCGGTGATTTGATGGCGAACGGGGCGCTTCAACGGCTGTTCGGTAATGATGAGAAGGTCGATGTCCGAATCTTCATCGGCCTCGTCACGAGTGACCGATCCGAAGAGATGGATTGATTGGATGCCAAGGAAGCCGAGCAGACGACGACGGATTTCAGCCAAAGCGTCTTGTTGGTTTGGTGTTAGTTTTAGTTGGTCAAAGGTTTTCACCGGTTGCATTGCCTTTTTGATGTACGCTTTGAATATACCAAATTCGCTGACAAATGGCAACTAACGTTTCGTCGTACTGCCCAGTGCGGAAACAACGAGTGCGCCTACAATCAGGCCTGTCTTGCCAAATCGATTCATCGGTCAACATATCCTATTGTTTGAAACACTTGCGTGTTATATGCCGTTGGGCTGATCTTTTTGCTTACCAAGCAACGCAACCTACAACGCAACCGCATTGACCCTTTTCTCGCCAGTCGGAATGTTTATTGTAAAGCTTGGTCACGTACTCTGGGTCTTGCATCGTGTTCACCATTTTGCGAAGCGCTGGCGATTCGATCTTTTCAGGATCAACAGGCTTCTCCAATAGTTCGACGGTGTTACCTTGATTTGTTTTTGTTTCGTGCATGATGAACTCCTTTCTCGCATTTAGTTGGTTGATATTGTAGCATGGTTGATTTGATTCATGAGTTCGCTGTGTATATAATTAAAAATTCGTTTGAATGACTCGCAGTAGTAGTCTTCTCTAAAAATCGTTCCGTAGAATTCGAAGGCATGATTCATGCATCCACCATTACAGTAATTTGAGACATCACAAGTCGAGCATTTCTCCAGAACATGTGTACGCCTACTTAGCATCTTTTTTCTAACGTCTGAATCCATCAAAGCATGAAAATCATGAGTCGAAATATTACCAAGACGAAATTCTGGATAATCGGCAAAACGATTACATGGGTAGATATCGCCATTAGGTTTCACACTCATGAAATTGTTTAAGCAGTTTCTCGAATTCGTGCAGGTCAAGGTCAAACCTTTAAGCAGGATTCCTTGAACC
>JBDRSZ010000479.1:0-4595 GCA_043824415.1 bacterium
CCATGACGAATTATACGATCAACATTCAAGGGATCAAGGACAGGGCTCCCATTCCCAATGTGGCGACGAATCCTATTACGTGGAATTATACCTATACTCCTCCGGATTCCGACCCGCCGGAACTCTTGTCTGTGAAGCTTCAGGGCACGAATCTCTTGGAACTCATCTTCAATGAACCGCTGGAACGGACGTCTGCAGAAAAACGGAACAACTATCGGATAGACATGGGTGTGGAGGTTCAGAGCGCAGCGCTTGATACAGTCACTCTGAAAAAGGTATTCTTGGGCACAACGCAGCATATGCCGGGCATTACGTACAACCTTAACATCCAGAATGTGAAGGACAGGTCTCCGATCCCGAATACGATCAAGCAGAATACGTGGTTCGCCTACTCGATGGCAACTTCGGGCGGAACCTCCGTGGACAACATCCCGCCAGCAGTGGCCCGCTTAGAAGTGATTTCTTCGACGGCGGTGGACGTCATTTTCACAGAACCTGTGGACAAGACGTCTGCGGAAACTCACAGCAATTATGCCATCGATGACAGCATTTCGGTGCAGTCCGCACTCCTGGATTCGAATTTGGTGCGGGTCCATCTGAAGACGTCGGCGCATCGGTTGGGAAAGCCCTATAAAATCCGAGTATCGAAAATCAAAGATCGGGCGAGTCAACCGAATGTTCTTTCTTCCGAAATGTCCATGAAGTATCTTTTAGTGAAGGGGGCTGCGCTGAGCAACCTGAACCGAAACGATTACGGGTGGGTTGAATTTCACGTCGGAAATCGCAGCTATATGGACAGGGACTACACGATCACACAGATTCCCGTGGGACTGGAAGGCGCCGTTCAGATTCTGACTGCCAACGATGACAAGGCATGCACGGGTGAGGGTTTTATTACATTTGAAATGAGGGGAGAAGCCACTGTTTACGTGGCCAGGGATAAACGGATTGCGAGCATTCCCGGATGGCTGTCGGATTGGAAAGTGACCGGCGACCAGATCGTCAATTCCCACTCCGGTGTTTTCCAGGTCTACTCGAAGGAGATGACGAGCGGCCTGGTGAATCTGGGCGGGAATGGCGGGTCGATTGATGATAATATGTATCTTGTTTTCATGGTGCCTCATTCCGCCAGCGGGACTTTGTTGGCTGACCTGAGCAAGACGTCCTACCAACTGGCACACTTGACGGTGGGAGATGCGTATTACATCGACAGAGATTATACGATCACTTCAATTCCCGATTCTCTGGAAGGGCTGCTGTGGATTCGAACGGCCAACGATGATAAAGTGGACAGGAACGATGATTTTCTACGCTTCATGTTGAACGAGGCTTCTTTCTTATACGTGGCCTACGATTCCAAGATCGCTTCCCTCCCGAAGTGGCTGGCCGGCTGGAAAAGATTGAATGAGAAGATCGTCGACTCCCGAGGCACGCAGTTCGATGTCTTCATCCAGGAGTATCCGTCCGGTGAAGTGATTCTGGGAGGCAACTGCGGCACGATGGATGACAATATGTATTTTGTCCTCATCCATCCGATAGAAGGCGGCAGGACTCCGGAAGTGAATTCGGAGATGCCGGGATTTTTTACACTCACGCAGAACTATCCCAATCCCTTCAATCCGATGACGCGCATTCCTTATGCGGTACACAAAGAAGGACAAATCTCCTTGTCCATCATCAACGTTATAGGACAGACAGTGAAAGTCCTGGTTGATAAACGGCAGCCTATTGGCCATTATGAGGAGGTATGGGATGGAACGAATGAGAGAGAACAGCGTGTTGCAAGCGGTGTGTATTTCTGCAGGTTGGTTCAAGGACAGTTCGCGAAAACTCGGCGTATGATGCTGATTCGATGAGGAATGCGATGATCTTAGGGCTTGCATTATTCGGTTTACTTTTGGGGAGTTTCCTGAATGTGGTCATCTACCGACTTCCATTGGGACTTTCCCTCATCCGTCCTGGGTCCAGGTGCCCTTCATGCCAGAATCCGATCCGGTTTTATGACAACATACCGCTGTTGAGTTATTTTATCCTGAGAGGACGTTGTCGACAGTGCAGATCATCCATTGCATGGCGCTATCCTCTGGTGGAGGCGTTGACAGCACTCTGTTTTGCTGCCCTGTTCTGGAAATATGCTCTCTCCAGAGAGTTTTTGACCTATACTGTTTTGGTACTTTTTCTCATCCCCATCAGCTTTATCGACTTGGACAAAGGGCTCATCCTGAACCGATTGACGATTCCGGGTTTCATTTTGGGTATATGTATGGTTCTGGGATTTCAAGTTGAAACTTGGGATCGCGTCCTGTTGGGTGCGCTGGCCGGGGGCGGTGTTGTGTTCTTGATTGGAGTGCTTGGCAGGTTGGCTTTTCGGAAAGAGAGCTTGGGGATGGGCGACGTAAAACTCCTTATTATGATTGGAGTTTATGTAGGCTTCCCCGGAGTCGTGGTTTGTCTGTTTTTAGGCGTTCTTGCTGCGGCGGTTTTCATCGTCGTTCAGTTCATTTCAAAAAAATTACGTTTGGGAGAGACTATTCCATTTGGTCCGTTTATTGCAGTGGGCTCATTAGTATTTCTCCTGTGGGGGGAAGCGATCCTTGCATGGTACGTGGGTCGATTCTGAACTCAAGGGATTTACTGGTGGGGCGCGGGAGGTGTTCTCGAAATGACATTCGAACAGAGTAGCGTATGCGATCAGAGCACTGTTCTTACTGATAGGTCGGTTGATGAAATCGGGAAACAGGTCGATGTTAAAAAGCAGATATTGGTTGTGGACGATGATCCACTGGTGGTCAAAGTCTTACGCGGTCCACTCGAAAGAGCAGGATATGAGGTGGAAGTCGCGTACCACGGTCTGGAAGCCCTCAGGAGAGTCAATGAACATCGGCCCGATCTGATCATACTCGATATTCTCATGCCCTTGTTGGACGGGTTTAAAGTGGCAAGGTTGTTGAAATTCGATAAACGATTTAAAGATATTCCCATCATCGTATTGACTTCTCGTGCGACGGAGGGGGAAAGGAAAATGGGCGAACAAGTTGGAGCGAATGAATTCATATATAAACCATTTCGGCTTCCCCGTATTTTAGAAATGATTCAGAGTTACTTGAATGCCTGATACGGCAAAGACATACTCAGAATCGATCAGGGATAGTGATGCCGCCAGATCTCTCCTGCAAGCTTTGGTTGAGCGAAAGGTCCTGACTGTTGAGCAGGCGAAGACCGCTCTTTCCAAGCTCAAGAGCGCGGACGAGAAGATGACATTGGAAGAAATTCTTATCGAATCGAAAATGCTGAATAAGGAGGCTTTGTTAGAAACACAGGCTTCCCTCTGGAACGTGCCTTTCATCGACCTGAAGAATTATGAAGTCGATCCCGAAGCGCTGGACTTGATCCCCGGAAAAGTCGCACGCCAGTATCGCTTTTTCCCCTTATTCCGGATCGATGGGACTCTCCTTATCGCCATGGCGGATCCCAAGGATGTGAAGGCCATCGACAAGGTGGCGCAGCTGACGCAGCTGGAGATTTCTCCGGCGCTGTCTTCGAAGGAAGCGGTCGAAGAGGCGATCGACAAGCACTATGGGCAGCAGCAGGAGGGGATGCCTCAGATCTCGAACGACGAGTTCCAGGGAATTTTGGAAATTATCGAAGCCGAGGGGGCCGTAGAAGAAGCACAACAGACGACTCAGGATTTGCAGCGGCTGGCGGAGGAAGCGCCCGTCGTGAAGATGACGAACATGGTTCTCATCCAGGCCATCGTCGAGGGCGCTTCGGATGTGCACTTCAACCCTGAAGAGGATCAGTTTCGCGTCCGGTTCCGGGTGGACGGCGTGTTGCGGGACAGCTTTCATCTTCCGAAGAACCTCCAGGAGGCGATGATCTCCAGAATCAAGATTTTGTCCAATTTGGATATCGCAGAGCACAGGGTCCCACAGGACGGGCAGATGCGTCTGCGGTTGAAGGACGGTCGGGAGATCGATATTCGCGTGTCGACGCTTCCTTCAGCGAACGGAGAGAATGTCGTTCTTCGCATTTTGGATAAGAACGCCGCTCTGTTGAATTTGGAAAATTTAGGCTTTGAGGAAGACGTGTTCAAGTTGACGGTGAAGCTCCTCAGCAACGCTTATGGGATTATATTGGTGACGGGACCGACGGGGAGCGGAAAGACGACGACGCTGTATGCCGCACTGAATCGTCTCTCCTCCGTCGAAAGGAATGTGATCACCTTAGAGGACCCCATCGAGTACCGTCTTCCGTTGATACGTCAATCACAGGTCAATTATAAGGCTGGAATGACGTTTGCCAAAGGCCTGCGGGCTATTCTCAGACAGGACCCGGACATTGTCATGGTCGGAGAGATCCGCGATACGGAGACGGCTAGCATCGCAGTCCAGGCGGCGCTGACGGGCCATCTGGTCCTTTCGACGCTGCACACGAACGATTCTGCGGGGGCGGTCACGCGGCTTGCCGACATGGAAATCGAACCGTTTCTGATTTCTACGGCGGTTTTAGGAGTCATGGCCCAGCGCCTGGTGCGTAAGGTCTGTCCGGATTGCAAGGAAGAATACCATCCCAAAGTAGACATTCCCAAAAGCGCT
>JBDRSZ010000480.1:0-7441 GCA_043824415.1 bacterium
TTTCTGCTCACCGAGAATGCGATTTCGTAATATGGCATGGTAGAGTAATCACGGATTTCCTCGGGTGGGATTTTCGGAATCTCTTCTGGCATATACAATCCCCTGTCCGGGGCAATTCCTTTTAATAGAGCCTCTCGAAAAGTGACACGAGGCGCCTTCAGGTTTGTGGAGTAGAACAGGATGGGATTCATCGCGGTATCCTCAACTACAACTGACTCTTGATGCATTGCGAGAGCCTTTTCACGGCCTCGGTGAGCTGCTCTTTGGAGGCGTATGAGAAGTTTATGCGCATGTGGTTCTTGCTGGGGTTCTCACCGTAGAACACCTCGCCGGGAACGAATGCCACCTTGAACTTGATGGCTTCGAGGAACAGCTCTTTCGTGTCGATGTGTTCCGGCACGGTCACCCAGAGGAAGAGACCCCCTTCAGGCCTGGTCCACGTGATGCCCATTTCAGGCGGAAAATATTTCTCCATCGTCTTTAAGAAGACATCCAGTTTTTCTTGATAATACTTACGGCACTTTTTGAGATGGGATTCCATGTCCATCTCAAAAAGGAATGCGGTGCACATGTCTTGATTGTATTTTGGTGTGATGAGAACAGTCCCCTCTTTGATGTTCATCATCTGGTCGATAACTTTTTTCGGACCAATGTTAAAACCCACGCGCATTCCGGGACAGAACAGCTTGGAGAACGTGTACAATCCGATGACGTTCCCACCCCCCCGCTCTTGATCCAGACTGTAGATGGACGGGATCGTCTCACCGTAATACCGAAGATCCCGGTAGGGGCTGTCTTCGGCGATGGGGATTTCGTGTTCGTAACTCAGGTCGAGAAGCGCTTTCCTTTTCTGCAGGCTCATCGTGATTCCCGATGGGTTCTGGAAATCCGGCACGACGTAGATGAATTTCGGCCGCTTTTTTCTCTTTTCCAACACTTCGATTTTTCGGCGGAATCCTTCGATGTCCGAGCCGTCCTCTTCCATGTCCACGCCGACGAATTCAGGGCGAAGCATCTGGAATGATACGATGGCGCCGGCAAACGTGGGCCTGTCGAGTATTAAGGTATCGCCGGGGTCGAGGAACAGACGAGCCAGGATGTCGAGGCCGTGTTCACCGGATGATGTGATGAGGATGTTTTCTTCCGAAACATGGATGTCGTCCCTTTTCAGGAATCGGACGATTGCCTGGATGAGATCTTTTTCACCCCTGATGGGTGAATACTGCATGATGGCGTCGATGTTTTCGTTGAGTCGTTTTTCCGATGCTTTTCTCATCTCGTCTTTGAGGAACATGTCCGGGGAGGGCAGGCCGCCGGCGAGAGATATGATTTCCGGATCTGCGATCAGGTTGATAAGCTTGCCGATGGAGTAGCCGCTGAAGTCCTTTATATTTTCTGAAAATCTTGATTGCCAGTTCTGTATCATGGAGTACTCCTAGAAATGGATTCTTATTCCCTTTCCACTGCGGTCCGAAATGAGGCAGAATCAGGTTGAACTCTCCGCGAATTCGGTCTTTATGCCGCGCCTCATGAGGCTCATGCCGTCCTTCGTGGCGCGCAGGGATTTGTAGTAGATGACGTCCCCTATTTTTTCGGCTGCGGCGTCGCGGTCTTTGTCGGAGAGGAAGTACGCCTCCATTGTATCCATTTCGCGCGCGGTGCCGTCGCTTTCGTATTTGAAGGTCATGTCTGTGCCGCTCTCGAGGACCTTGAACATGTTGTCCGTCCAATTGAAATCGGCCATGCCCAAGTCGGGGTTGATATAGATGTGGGCCGCCAGGCTGACGCCCTTGACGCGGCTCTCCTCGAGTTCCTCGGCACACCGGATAAAGGTTTCGGCTGTAGCGCCGTTGCCGATGTTGATTTCGTAGATTGGAGACGTTCCGTCGTCCTTGATATACTCCTGCATGATGTTGAGGAGCATGCGGAGCTGGATGAGATTCTGCGTGGACAGGAGCATGGAGATTTTGAACGTCAGGTTGGGGATTTCCCTGCAGTAGTAGCAGGCCGCCACGATGGAGCTCCAGCTGGGATTCAGATAGAAATTACCGCCGGTTTCCATGGCGGTCCGCGTGACGATGTCGAGGTAGATGAGGTGATTGTCGTTGGCCACTTCGATACCGCCGAAATTGCCGAAGAACGTTCCCATGTTTTTCATGATGAGCTGGGAGTTGCCGTCCCCGGCGTCCTTTCTTTCGAATGTCTTGCCCGTCACTTTTTCCAGTTCGCTGAATCGAGACTCCGGCCACGGCGTGCCGATGAGGTTTGTGCTGCAGAATTTGGAAGCTTTGATGATGTTTTCCGCCATCGTCAGTGTGGCGAGCAGGTCGCCGCTGTAGACGTAATGGTCGGTCAGCGCCACTACGGAGATCATCTCGTTGGGGGCGAAGCAGGGCTCGTCGGTCCTTGCGCTTTCTGCGATTCTACGGATGGAATGGTGTGTCACGTAGGCGCCCTGAAAGCCTGAAACCTGACTGCGGGCAGTTCCGTATCGCGGATTGTATTTGATGCTGTTCTTCTTTTCATAGTCCGGGACTTTCGGAAATTTTTTCGTCCATGCTTCGGCCTCTTCGATCATTCCACCGAATCCTTTTTCTGCGCATTTCTTCTTTCGGGTTTGAAAATCCCTCATCTTTGTGATGGCTTCACTGATGGCTTTGGCTCCGCCGTGATATGTCTTCAGAGCATCCATGGCTTTCATATCGTCTTTGGATAGGAAGTTGTAGTGCATGAAAACCCCCTTTCTTTGGATTGTATGGGTCATTACTCGATTTTTTAAAATACAAACGCAGTATTTGATACGCTATTCGTTCGACGCTTCAAATTAAAGATAATGTTGAATATTGTCAAGAGAAAATCCTGAGCCGCGAAGAGTCA
This sequence comes from bacterium, assembly GCA_043824415.1. GTDB lineage: Bacteria > Zhuqueibacterota > QNDG01 > QNDG01 > DSAB01 > JBDRSZ01. Next base: position 2,878 of record JBDRSZ010000480.1, read on the forward strand.
AAAAAGACTTGCTAATATCGAATGATTTTAATATATTTTCAGAAGTTTACAATTGATAACGAAAGGAGGAATTGATTCTTTCATGCCTGCAGTGAAGATACGAGATAATGAGAATTTTGAAAGAGCTTTCAAACGGTTCACCAAGCAGTGTGAGAAAGCGGGCTTGATGTCGGACATTAAAAAGCATCAGCATTTCGAGAAGCCCAGCGAAAAAAAGAAGCGAAAATTAGCTGCCGCCAAGCGGAAACAACGAAAGCTTCATATGATGTTTGGGAGCTAAGGATAATTTTTACCGAACACTTGAGCCAGAGCGCGCAAAAAGCGCACTTTCATGAAATATGATGGTATCCTTCGATCCTTTATTTCCTTTAAAAATGCGAAGATTTGACCCGCAATACTTATAGAAAGGACCGTATGGGACTCGAGGAAAAACTCCTGGTTGATATGAACTCAGCCCTGAAGTCGGGAGAGAGTGAGATTCTCGAGACGATACGAATGTTGCGCGCTCAGCTGAAGAATAAGAGTATCGAAAACGGCAAAGACCTTTCGGAGACTGAGGTGGTGGAGGTTCTTTCCAGAGAAGCGAAGAAGAGGAAGGAATCCATCGAATTGTATAAACAGGGTGGACGGGATGATTTGGCCGACAAAGAAAGTCGGGAATTGGAAATCATCGGTTCCTATCTTCCGTCATCTTTGTCAGAGGATGAAGTGGAAAAAATTATCCGACGCGCGATCGATGAGACGAAAGCGGAGAGAATCCGAGAAATGGGAAAAGTGATGCAAATCGTCATGCCTCAAGTCAAAGGACGTGTCGACAGCAGAATCGTTCAGGATATGGTAAAGAAACTTTTGAGTTGATCAATTCATCAATTATACGATAATATCACCCTGAGGCGAATGAAGCCCAGGGTTTTTTATTTTCATGATGGGAATTCACTGTCTATAAAATTTCACTCCTACTTGACTTTTATGGTTGTAAAGTATAAATTTTTCTATTGCCTCATCGAGAAGGATGGTTCATGAACGGCATCGACATCACGATACTTGTTGTTGTGGGTTTTTTTGGCATTAAGGGCCTTTTCAGAGGTCTGGTCATCGAGATATTCACACTGGTCGGTCTTCTCGTAGGCTATGTGGTCGCTCTTCGAGAGATGGGTGATTTGGCCGGTTTTCTTGAGAGGGTCCTCCACATTCCCGAGCTGATCGCGAACGCCTTGGGTTTTTTACTCATTTTTATTTTAATCACACTGCTCTTTCGATGGATTGCCGGCGGTTTGAAGCGTTTTCTCAAATGGACTTTTATCGGATGGCTGGACAGAGGAAGCGGGTTATTGTTCGGCCTTTTTAAGGGGACATTGATTACGAGTCTTCTGTTGTTGCTCATTTCTCTCGTCCCGCTTCCGAGCAGCCTGAAGGAAGAGGAGGACAATTCGTTGCTCTATCAGCCCGTTTATTCGGTTGCTCCGGCAGTTTTCAATTTTTTAAAGGATGTGTTCCCGCGGACAAAAGATTTTTATGATGAACTCAAAGAGGGCTTTTCGGAAAAATCCCGGGATTTTATTGACGACATGAAGGCGAAGCATCTGAATGCCATTCAGAAAAAAGTGGAGAGGCACGTTGAAGACCGATGACTCAGCGGCTCTCCGCATCTTGGAGTTTGAGAGCATCCGAGAGAAAATCCTTGAACTCGCGGTTTCTCCTATCGGCAGAGAGCGGATCGAGACACTCCCCAGGTATTCCGATGCGGAACTTCTGAGGATGGAACTTGGACGCGTCACCGAACTCAAAGAACAGACGCTGTTCGACGATCCTCTTCCATTCCATGCGTTCGATGATCTCAGACCCTGGCTGAAGAGAGCTGGAGTAGAAGGCGCTTTCCTTCAACCTGTTGAGCTGCTGGCGATTGGTCGGTTCTTGGAAATGATAAGGCGATTGCATACCTATTTCATCGAACATCAAGAGAAATATCCCCTCGTTCAAGCGACGATTAAAAACATCCAGCCTTTGAAGGGTGTGGAACAAGAGATTGGCAGGGTGATAGACCCGTCGGGCGAAGTGAAAGAGAAGGCTTCGGAAGACCTCTTCAGAATTCGGCGCGAGAAAGAGAGACTCATCTCCCGAGTCCGCAAACATCTGGAAGCGGTTCTTCGGAGGATGATCTCGGGCGGATTCGCACAGGAGGACGCGCTCGCGCTCCGGGATGGACGACTCGTCGTTCCTCTGAAGGAAACGCATCGCGGTCGGGTAAAAGGAATTGTGGTCGATCAATCCGCCAGTGGGGCGACCCTCTTTGTCGAGCCGCTGGAAATCGTAGAAATGAACAATGAAATCCGTGGATTGGAAGGTCAGGAACGGCGGGAGATAGAGCGGATTTTGAGAGACGTCACGGGCCGTATCCGAGAGAAGCAGTCTGAGATCGAGATCAACCTTGAAGCGGCTGGCGTGTTGGATTGTTTGATGGCAAGAGCGCGATTTTCCGTTCGAATCGACGGGCATGCAGCGCGAGCGGGCGAAGATGGTGTCGTAGAACTGAAGAATGGCCGTCATCCGCTTTTCCTTTTTAAAGAACGAACCGAAGATGTGGTTCCTCTCACGCTCCGGCTGGGCGAAGGCTGCAGGACGCTTGTCATCACGGGTCCGAATGCCGGGGGGAAAACGGTAGCCCTGAAGACGGTGGGCCTTCTCGCGCTGATGCACCAGCACGGATGCCACATTCCGGCTGAAGAGGGAACGACGATGCCCCTTTTTTCCCAAATTTTTGCAGACATCGGCGACCAGCAGTCGATCGAGCAGGATCTGTCTACGTTTTCTTCGCACATGGGAAATATAAAAAATATTGTTGAGAAGGCGGATTCGGAAAGTCTCGTTCTGCTGGACGAAATCGGCTCGTCGACAGATCCGGCGGAAGGCTCTGCGCTGGCCGAAGTCATCCTGAAGGAATTGACTCGCAGAAACTGCCTGACGATTGCGACGACGCACATGGGGTCGCTCAAAGTCTTCGCGCATGAAGAGAGCGGGATTGAGAACGGGTCGATGGCGTTTGACCAGAAAACCCTCCGACCGACGTACCGGTTTCAAGCAGGAGTCCCAGGATCATCGTACGCGTTTGAGATTGCGGAGAGACTGGGTCTGTCAAAACAGATTGTTGAAGAAGCGAAGATGCGGGTCGGAGAGGAGCGGGGTAAATTGGATCGTTTGATTCTCCACTTGGAAGAACAGCTTCAACAGGCACACGCTCTGCTCGCGGAGGCGGAAATCAAGGAGAGCAAGCTTTCGGGTCTCGTCAAGCTCTATCAGGACCGTATGGACGATCTCCATAAAACGGGAAAAGAAGAACAGCAGAAGATACTGGAAGAGGCGGAGGAAGTGCTCAAGGAAGCGAACGCGACAGTGGAAAGGGTCGTAAAGGGCATCCGCGAGCAGCAGGCGGATCGAGAGTCTATCAAGACTGCCAAGGAGGAACTCCAAACCCTGAAGAAGAGGGTGAAGAAGCTTGCAGCAAAAAAGGAAGAGAGAGAAGCCAGCTCTTTCCGTGTGGGAGACTGGGTCGTCTGGGAGGGGCACGGAGGCAACGGGCAGGTCACCACGGATCCGAATAAGAGCGGAAGGGTTCTCGTTCAGTGGGACGGCATGAAGCTTTGGATTCCTGCGAAGGAGCTGAGAAGGATCAAAATTTCGAAACCGAAGGATGAAAGTGCAGGATGGACGCAGTATCGTATGGACGCGGATATCCGCGATGAGATCGATCTCCGCGGATTGACTGCGGATGAAGCCGTGGAGGAGGTAGAGCGGTACTTGGGCAATGCGGTGACGGCGGGGCTGTCTCAAGTTCGAATTATCCACGGAAAAGGCACGGGAGTGCTGCGGACGCAGATCGGGAGATACCTCAAGGGCCATTCGTTGGTGAAAAGCCAGCGATTGGGACTTTGGAACGAAGGGGATACGGGAGTTACGGTCGTGGAGCTGAAGTGAAGGTTCCCGAAGAAAAAATACAGGAGATCAGAGAAGCGACGGACATCGTCGATTTGGTTTCTCGCTTTGTGACGCTGAAGAAGCGGGGCAAGTCGTACGTCGGCCTCTGTCCGTTCCACACGGAAAAAACACCTTCATTCAGCGTCGATCCTGTGAGGGGATTCTACCACTGTTTCGGATGCGGTGTTGGCGGGAACGTATTCACGTTTGTGATGCAGATGGATAAAGTGAGCTTTCCGGAAGCTGTCCGCTCGCTGGCGATGAAAGCAGGGATTCCTCTGCCCGTGGCCGAAGAGGACGACGGACGGGCGAAGGACGAGGAACTGCTGTATCATGTGAATCAGGAGGTATCCGATTTTTACCGCCGCTGTCTGTACGAGACAGACGCGGGGGAAAAAGCCTTGGTCTATTTTACGGACAGAGGATTCGACCGCGATACGATCGACAAGTTCCAGATCGGGTACGCACCCAATCGATGGGACGGCCTACAAAAATTGGCTGAGCGGGTTTCGATGGAACTGGGGAGTCTGATGAAGGCTGGATTGATCGTCCGAAGAAAGGAGGGGGAGGGGTATTACGACCGGTTTCGGGG
>JBDRSZ010000481.1:0-5042 GCA_043824415.1 bacterium
AAATCGTTTTCGAGAGAGAGTCGGTGATTTTTGAAACCGATATATTCCTGAAAATGTGAACTCCCGAATACATTCCCATCGCACCGCGTCCTCATTTCAATGAACGAGGCGTTGAGCTCTTCCTGTTTCTCGATGATGCCTTTTACAAAAACGTCGAAGCCAATGGATGAATCGATGAGGGGATCACAGAACAGCGAAAAAGGCAGCGAAACCAATCTTCGTCCGGTAAGCCGGCTTTTAACGAAGAAAAAAGGGAAGCAGCCCAAGAGATTCTGTTGAGCGTCTTCAACGATAAGATACAGGGGTTTGAGATGCGGAAATGTTTTTTCCAGCACTTCTTTCCACGCCGAATGATGAAAGATACTTCCCTTGGGATGGTTTTCCACATAACGATCCCATCGATCATCCTCGGAAGGATTGACCACGTTAAGGCTCATTGTTTTCATGTCATTCCAATCGTCATTATCTAATGCACGATTCAGCCAAGTCTTTCCAGCCAGGCTTCTTTCCAGAAGAGATAACAGCTCCTGTCACAATCGTTGAATGGAGGGGTTCCGCTGCATGTAACGTCTTCGAGAATCACAGTATCCTTGATTCTTTTAAATTGCAAGTCCCTCTCGTCTAAAATTTTTCGGACCCTTTTCTTCACTTCGTATTCTTTTCCGCAATATTGCCACATTTCGTCCATGAACAGACATCCGCCGGATTTTCTCCAACCGTCGAGTATCTCCAGTATCTCCTTCCTAGATTTAACGCGGACATGTTCGCCCTGCTGTAAATGGAGAGCGTTCTCGTTCGAGTTTTCCCTCTGTTTACCGAATCGTTTCTTCAACGTGTATCTCAAGAGATGAAAACGATTCCTGACGAACTTCGGTATCCGTCTTAAATGCCAAATACGATCGAAAGACGATATTCTATCGACCATCTGGTTCATTTCTTGTAACTGGCACATCGCTATTTCCCTTTTGTATTCTGAATATAAGTCTAGTAATAATCTCGATATTTGTAATGGCCCACACCCTTTACTCCCGTCAGGACGACACCCATGAATTTTGTTTTCATATTGTTCAGCAGATCCAAAGAATGTCTCACATCCTCACGCATGGTCTTATCAGCCTTCACGATGAGAACAATGCCGTCTATGATAGATGCCAATACGGCGGCATCCGTCACGGGTAGAAGGGGCGGACTGTCAAAAATGATAAGACCGTATTCTTTTTTCGCTTCTTGGATGAGAGACACCATTGATTTTGAGCCGAGAACTTCTGAAGCATTCTTCACTCCCACACCCGCGGATAGAAGATGGAGTCCTTTTACGGCAGTCTCACGAACCGCGTCCTGCCATTTCACTTCTCTTCCAAGATAATTCGTTAATCCGATCCTCCGATGAGACCCCATGAACAGAAAATCCAATACAGGTCTGCGAAGATCGCTGTCCACGAGAAGTGTTTTCACGCCCTTCTGCGCCATTGTAATAGCCAGGTTCGCTGCAGTCGTCGACTTCCCCTCAGAAGGTCCAGGGCTCGTCAGAAGGATCGTTTTCACATGATTCTGAATCGACATCTGATAAATCGACGTCCTGACAGCCTTGTACGACTCTGCAACCACCGAATTACCGTTCTGATGGATGAGAAGATACGGATAGATATTCCTTGCCCGAACGATTTTCCAGTCCTTGTCACCGTTTTTATGGAACGTGCGTGTATGTTCTTTCTTGACGATGGGTATATTCCCGATAAGTTGAATTCCCATCGTCTTTAAATCATCGCTGTCGCGTATAGAATCATCCATGTAATCGCGTCCAAAGGCGAATCCGAGGCCCAAGAGCAGGCCGAAAACACATCCCAAGAACAGGTTCAGGAAAGTTTTGGGATATACAGGCCGGCTTGAGGATATCGCATAATCAACGACTCGGATTACTCCCACTTGATCGACTTCTTTAATCTTTTCTTCTTCGAACTTCTCTTTGAGTAATATGTACAGCTTTTCATTGATCTGGACATCCCTTTCCAATTCCGCCAATGCCCTGCTTTTATCGGGAAGGGTTTCCAGCGCTTTGTTCTTCTCTTCAATAATTGTTTTTAATACTTTCTGTTTCGCAGTCAGGGCTTCCCGCATCGTCTCACGCTCAAAAATTTGTGTAAGAATGTTTTCAAGATGACCGGCCGGATTGATGACCGTCATATCACCTTCGGCCCAAAGTATTTTTTCTTCATTAATCTTCTCCTGAATCATAGCGATCTGATTTTCCATTCGCGTCAACTTGTCGTTCCATGACGTTTCTATTCCGGCGCCGATGAGTTGAGCTTCATAGGTGACTTTTTCGTTCACTTTTTGTTTCAATTGCTCAAGCAGTCCTTGAAGTACCGGACTGGAATTGTTTGTATTCTCACTGGCAATATTCTTGCGGCTTTCAGTCAGTTGATTCTTCAGATAACCGAGCTGGTTTTCTAAAGACTCCAACTCAGTCATCGTCTCATCATATAACGATTGGAGATGAGCTATCTGAATGATGAGCTGTTCCATCTCACTCGAGAGAGAAACAACCTTCTCTCGTTTTTTGTATTCCGTCAGCCGATCCTGCGAACGATTCAATTGATTCTCCCTTTCCGCCAACTTGGTCTCCAATGACTGTCTTGTCTGAATCTTTTCCAGTTGATTGTCGGAACGGTTATATTCCTCGTAGCTTTCTACCCAACTGTTGACGATGCAAGCGGCTTCCCACGGAGACGCAGCTTGGGCTTTTAACTCAACAATGTCAGATTCACGACCGTATGAGACTTTGGTCTGATCCTTGAATTTGTTTATCATTTCCTGAAAAGTTTTCTTCTTTTTTTTCGTATCCTTTTTCTTCATCCATGAGAAGAGTCTCTCCCGCAACGAGGTCTCTTTTGTCTTTGGACCATTTCCCAACAATCTAAGCGAATCTTTGTAGACGGATTCTTGCAGTATCTTCACAACATTAACAGCCAAACGACGACTCTCTAAAATAGCGACCTGATTCTTTACGAGATACTTTTGAAGTAAAACATTTGGAAGATCCATTGTCCTGCGTGTGACATCGTCTCTCCACTCCCTCATTGAAATCGTTGCAGATGCCTCATAAACCGGCTCAGTCGTCGCTGTAAAAAATCCCACTGTCAGAATCACGCTGAAAAACGAGATGAGTACAACCATCCAATTCCGACGAAGCATTCCAAAGATATCCGTATTTAATTTTTTTTCATCCATTCAACCGACCTAAAAAATCCCAGATACTCACACCATCGATATCCCCGGTAATAGCCAGACTGTACCGCGCTCCATACGGCCATCTCCAGAAACGGATAAACGGCTTTGGAGTTTTATCGATGTTTTCTAAAACCTGTCTTTTTTCTCGTTCTCCAAAGTCTCCGCGATGTCTCAGAAAAACACTGTATTCTTCAGGTTTCTCAGTCAACTCGTATGGATACCCTTCGGATCTGACGAATCCGATCACATCATCGGAAGTCTCTCCATCAATGCCAATGATGGGTTTCACCGGACTTTCTATATCCCACTCCGCCTCATCCACGATGTAATAAGAATTGAATAACATCGTTCCACAATTTTGGCCCCCCCCATTTTTCATCAAAATCGTTGCACGATCCGTGCAACAGGCTTTGATACGGTATCGCTGGTGAGATAAAGCCTTCATGTCAAACCGAAACGTGTCCCTTTCACGCCACCATTCAGCAATTTCTCCCAAAGATTCTGTCCAACAGTCTTTATGCAATTTGACGAGTTGAATGACCTTCTCCAAAGCTTCCTTGTAAGCTGCGAACCGCTCTGGATGACATTGCATGACGAGGAGTTCGCCCCTGTCACGAATCCTTGTGACCATTCTTTCCCATATTTGAGATATGAATCCATCGAGAACGCCAAGTCTCTCTACGAGAATATCATCGTCGGGTACGGATACGGGCAACTCCACCAAATTATTCCGGAAGCTCGGAAGCGAGAATGATTCCTCCGCATCCGATGCGTTGTAGGTTTTTAATATCCTCTGATAATCGTCCCAACATTCTTTCCCGTAATCATCGGGATTGAGAGAATTCCAGGAAATCACATGGCTGCTGTCCCATTGAAAGCCCATGTTTTTCAGCGCATGAATTCTCTCGTCATCCCGTCTTAAATAGGGGTACCTGTATCCAGAGCAATGAATTCCATGCTTATGAAACAAATCCATGGCCAACTTGTTATGTTCGTATACTTTGTCTATATCAACATGTGTATAATCCATGTGCTTATATCCATGAACTGCAAATTCAACGCCCATATCTTTGATTTTTCTAAAAAGATCTGCATGCTTGTCAAGAACTGTTGCTGTGACTGGGAGCGTCGGTGTGATGTCGTACTTTCTAAGTAAATGCACGAATCCGATCAACGACTTGCTGAAACGATGACTATTCAAACCATATCGAGTAAAAATGCTCATCGTCCTCGAAAAGATCTGTCGCAAGGATCTCATGCGAAGTCTTTTTATAAAACACATGCAACTCATAGTTACTCCCACCAACATTTGCTATTCAAATCAAACGAGCGCATTTTTTTTACTTAAACTGATCATACGGCGTTTCGTCTTTTTCCATCCGTTCTGGCCTTGCAGCCAGTCGAACGTCATCTCCAGTCCCTTGGTCAAGGTGATTGTCGGAGACCATCGAAGGACACGCCGTATCTTTTCGATGTTGAGCACGCGTCGCCGGATATTATCGATGTCCCGTTTGTCGATATAGGCCGGCGATAGTGATATATCCATCACATCTGCCATACGTTGGGTCAAGGCATTGATGCTGGTCTCTATCCCCGAGGCCACGTTGAACACTTCACCTTCTCCTTTTGGACTCAACGCCGCAAGAATCGCTGCTTCCACGGCATCGGTCACATACGTGAAATCTCTCGTCTGTTCACCGTCTCCGTGAACATGGGGCGCTTTTCCATTCATCGCCCGGTCGAAAAACCTCGATATCACACCGCAGTACGGATTTGTGGGAGATTGATTCACCCCGAAAACATTCGAGAAA
>JBDRSZ010000482.1:0-9307 GCA_043824415.1 bacterium
GTCACCGAAAATTCGGGTACCCTCTGCCCGACTTTCGTAAAGCTGGTGCTGTCGGCCTCTTGTGAATAGACAGATCGTAAAACAAACATGAAAAAAATGAACACATAAGATACGCGTCTCCTCATACAGCCTCCTCTATTATATTTTCATATCCTTCAAATCACTCCCCCTCTAAAGCATAATAAATCCCTAACGACTTCAGGCTCCCCATGTGATCGATGTGTGTCTTGAAATAGCGGTCGAACATCCTCCGGATTTCCGCTTTCTGTGAAGGAGATGGTTCCAAGCTGTCGACATCGTTTAAATTTCCTCTCTGCAGCCAGTACAGAATCTCGAGCGTTTCCCCGCCCACAACCAGCCCGCCCCCGGAACTACCGCAGCGATTGCAGAGAAGGCCGCCGCTCTGGGGCTGAAAAAATCCTCCTCCTGCGCCCAGAGATTTCCCGCAATTCAGACACGTGTCCCACGTCGGTTTATATCCCATCAGATCGATGAAATGTCCTTCGAAGAACCAGAGAATTCCCTCCAAGAAACCGTTCCCGTTGTCAATCGTCTGAAGCACGTTTACCAGGAGATCGAAAACTTTTGGAATCGGCTCCTCACCGACCACAGCCCTTTGGACGAGTTCGACTGCCGCCAGCCCAAGCGTGGTCCTTTTCATGTCTCCGATAATGTGGAAATGGGGATCGACCAAATCTGCCTTGCTTAAGAGCTGAAGGTCGCGTGTGCGCTTGTCGTAATAGATGACCTGAATATGGGTTAAAGGTTCGAGACATCCCTTGAATTGGCTCTTCGGGCCCCTTCCCCCTTTGGCCACAACCTTAATCTTGCCGAAATCACGTGTGTACAGGGAGAGTATCTTGGAGGTTTCCCCTAAATTCCACCCCTTGAGAACGACAGCTTCGGTCTTTAATAATGCCATGGCCCTCTCTAAAACCAGCCCAACGAACCCGTAATGATCCCGAAATACACGAGCAGTCCCAACACATCGTTCGTCGTTGTGATAAACGGACCCGTGGCAATGGCTGGATCAAAACCAAGCCTTTTGAATAAAAACGGCAGGAGCGTACCCATGAAAGCCGCATTAAACATCACGGCCAAAAGAGCGAATCCCAGTATCATTCCAAAAATCGGAATGCCCAGCACTTCTCCAAAAGCCGGCGTACTCAGTACTTTACCTGAAATCGGCAGATGGCTCCAGAGCGTGACGACTCCAATGAGCAGGAATACAATGACGAAACCGTTGAGAAAGGTGACCGAAACTTCTCTCATCAGGCGTTGACCCGTATCTCGCAGATGGATATCTCCCGTGGCCAACCCCCTGATTACCACGGTGGAAGATTGTATGCCCATATTGCCGCCCATGGCCATGATCAGAGGAATGAAGATGGCCGCCACAAAAACCTGGGCGACCGAGGCCTCAAAATGCATCATCACCCCGGCAGACACCAATTCGCCCATGAAAGCTACTAAAAGCCAGGGCAGCCTCACTCCCGATACCTTGAATATCGATGGTATCCGGATGCTCTCATCCGTAATACCCGCCATCATCGTGATGTCTTCGCTCGCTTCCTCTTGGACGACATCCAAAACATCGTCGACCGTAATGCGCCCCACCAGCCTTCCCTGCTGATCAACAACAGGAGCGGCCACGAGGTCGTATTTATGAAAGATATTCGCCACTTCTTCCTGATCGGTCTCCAGCTTGATTGAAATCGCCTCATCGTCCATGATCTGGCTGATGCGCGTCTGTGGATCGGCCAGCACCAAATCCTTGAGCGAGACCGCTCCTTTGAAGATACCCTGATTGTCCACGACGTAGATGTTATATACATCGTCCACCTCGTCTGCCTTGCGTCGCAGGACCTCCTGGGCCTCTAACGCTGTTTTGTCCTTATCCACGACCACGATCTCCAGCGCCATGATGCCGCCGGCCGTCTCCTCATCATGCCCGAGGAGAGTCTTCACCTCCTTAAACTCTTCTCGAGGCAGGGCACCCAGGATCCTCTGGGCGACGTCATCCTCCAACTCGCCGATCACATCCGTAGCATCGTCGGATTCCATCGTGCCTATAATCTCGGCAACCCTTGCCTCATCCAGCAATTGTAGGACGTCGTGCCGGACAGTGGAGTCCAGTTCCACGAGGACTTCCGCGGCTTTGGATGTATCCAACAAACCTAATATGACTTGACGAAGATCCCTGTCCGCTCGGACGATCACCTCGGCGATGTCTGCCGGATGGAGATCGACCAGGAGTGTTCTGAGGATCGTCATGTCCCCACTGCGGGCAAACTCCTCGATGATTTCGCCGATATTGTCTTTTTGAGATTGCGTCTCTTCCACGGGAAATCCGCTCCTATAAGGACACCATCTCGTTGCTCAGTCGGACAAGCTCCTCGACCGAAAGCTCCTCCGGCCTGCGACGCAGATCGAATGTAACTTTGCCCAAATCCGCTTCTTCATGAACGACATGCTTCAATGTGTTTCTCAGCATCTTCCGTCTCTGCCCGAAGATGGTCTTTATAAAACCACAGAAAAAATCCGCATCGACTACGTTGAACAAGGGCCGTTCTAAAAATCCGATCCGAATGACGAGCGATTCGACCTCAGGTACCGGGATGAATGCTCTCCTCGATATGGGAAAAAGCCGCTCAACCCGGCTGTGCAGCTGGAATAAAACAGAGGGAATGCCGTACGTTTTAGATCCCGGAAGACTGAGTATCCTTTCACCCACCTCTTTCTGAACGGTGACCGTCGCGTCGTCAATCATCGAACGATGATCCAACAGCATGAAAAGAATGGGCGACGTCACGGAATACGGCAGGTTCCCAACGACCCGGACCCTTTTTTCCTTTTCGAACATCGCGTTGAGGTCGAGTTGTAAAAAATCCCCCTCGATCAATTCGAACCGCCCGTCTTCTCCGAACCGCACTTTAAGGCCCGGCGTCAATCTCCGGTCGATTTCCACACCGATGATTTTTTCGGCTGGGCTCTCCAGTAAAAATTCTGTCAGTACGCCCCGTCCCGATCCGATCTCGAGAATGCATTCCCCGGACCGAATATTGAGGCTTTTAACGATCCGTCGAGCGACGGATCGATCTTTTAAAAAATGCTGCCCCCACCGTTTTACTGGCCTTATTCCCCGCGCTGTGCCCTTGCCCATCTCACCGCGAGACTCACTCTACCCGCGTACCGGATTCGGCCTCGCCATCCGTCGTGAGTAGCGTATACCCACTCCCGGACTGGACGGCCAGAATCATTCCCTGGGATTCGACTCCGCGAATCTTGGCGGATTTCAAGTTTGCGACGACGATAACCGTTTTGCCCACGATCTGAGAAGGAGAATAGCTGTCGGCAACACCCACAACGATCTGACGTTCTTCGTCCCCCAAATCGACGCGTGCCTTGAGGAGCTTGTCCGTCCCTTCGATCCTGTCGGCCTCCACGATTTTCCCCGTCCTCAAATCCACCTTCTGGAACATCCCCATATCGATCCGTTCCTGTTCATCGCTCTTCATGTGGGTCTCCCTCTCAATACCCTTGAGCTTCTCCGTTTCTCTACGGATGATGTCGTCTTCTATCTTGTCGAAGAGAATCTCCGGTTTGCCAAGCGCATACTCCTCAGGGATTTCATCCTTCCCGATGTCATCCCACCGAAAAGGCGTCTCCATCTTCAGCATCGTTGTCAGCTTCGTAGAAGCCTCAGGCAGGATGGGCGCCATGAGGATAGCAATCGCTCGTGTGACCTGAAGACAGACATTCATCGTGGTTTCGCAGCGCGAAAAATCGGAAACGCGTGTTTCCCAGGACGCTTGGTCGTTGAAATACTTATTCGCCGACCTGCAGAAATCCATGAGATGTTTCACAGCATTCCGGACCTGAAAATTCTCGAAGCACTCCCCGATGGTGTTTCCGGCCGTTTGTATCTTATCGAGCATATCCAGATCGCGTTCGTCCCTGTTCCCTTTGGCAGGCGCTTTCCCCCCGCAGTATCGATGGATGAACGTGAGCGTCCGGTTGATAAAATTGCCCAAAATATCGGCCAATTCATCGTTATTCCGACTCTGGAACTGACCCCATGAAAAATCTGTATCCTTCGTTTCGGGGGCATTGGCAGCCAGCGCGTACCGCAGCGGATCGGAGGGAAACATCTCTAAATAATCCTTCAGCCAAATTGCATAATTCTGGCTCGTCGATATCTTCCTGCCTTCGATCGTGAGATACTCGTTTGCCGGAATGGCCTCGGGCAGTACGTAGCCGCCGACTTCCATCAGCATCATCGGGAACAGAATCGCGTGGAAGACGATATTATCCTTACCGATGAAATGGACGAGCTTTGTCTCTGGGTCGCACCAATACATTTTCCATCGTTCGGGATCGCTGACTTTGACGGCCCATTCCTTCGTCGAGGAAATATACCCGATGGGTGCATCGAACCACACATAGAGCACCTTCCCTTCGGCCTCTTTTAGAGGAACCGGAACGCCCCAGTGCAAATCACGCGTAATCGGCCTGTCTCCGAGACCCTCGTTGTACCATCCGATACAGTAATTCTGGACATTCTCTTTCCATCTGTGGCCGTCAAACCAGTCCTTCCACGCGCCCGCAAAACGACCCATCGGAAAATACCAGTGCTGCGTCTTTTTCAGCACGGGCCTGGACCCGTCGATCTTCGACCTGGGTTCGATCAATTCCTTCGGCTCCAGCCATTTTCCGCATCGATCGCACTGGTCTCCCCTCGCTTTGTCGTAACCGCAGTGAGGACAAATTCCCTCGACATAACGATCGGGCAGGAAACGCATCGACGCATCGCTGTAAAACTGCTCGTCGCTCTTGATGACGAAATCCCCCTTCTCGTGGAGAATCCGGAAAAACTCTCTGGCCGTTTGATGATGAATCGGAAGAGACGTGCGGGAGTAATGATCGAATTGAATGCCCAGCTTCTCAAAACTTTCTTTATTCATCGCGTGATAGCGGTCCACCACGTCTTGAGGTGAGACACCCTCGTTGTCCGCAGTCACTGTGATGGGTACGCCGTGTTCGTCCGACCCGCAAATGAAGATGACATCCCGACCCTTCAACTTCTGATAACGAACATAGATATCCGCCGGCAGATACGCGCCTGCGATGTGCCCCAAATGAAGCGGCCCGTTTGCATAAGGCAGGGCGCTAGTGACCAGAATTCTTTTGAATGTTTTCACGCTTGGCGCCCTTCTGTGCTTTCGATTTACCCGGCCATTTTTTCGGCTTGTCTTTTTTATCCTTCTTTCTTTCTAGAATTTCTTTCAGTTTTTCCAAGCCGATTTTTTCTTCCTCGTTGTTCTCATACACGATGATGCCGGCTTCTTCAAAAACATCTATCTTTTTAAGAACGCCCGTCCCTTTCTCTGTCTTGACGACGGTTTCCAGCTCTGGAAATTTTTGCAGCGCCTCGGCATAAGCATCACGTTCATACCGAAGGCAGCACATGAGACGACCGCAGCTTCCGGAGAGCTTCGTCGGATTCAAGGCAAGGTTTTGCTCCTTGGCGAATTGCGTAACAACGGGCTCAAACTCCCGGAGGAAAGTCGTACAACAGAGGCGCCTTCCGCAGACGCCAACGCCCCCAAGCCGCTTCGCCTCATCCCGAACTCCGATCTGGCGAAGTTCGATGCGCGTCCGATACCGGCCGGCAAGGTCCCGGACGAGAGATCTGAAATCCACTCGATTATCCGAAGTGAAGTAAAACGTGATCTTGTTCCTGTCGAACTGATACTCCACATCCACCAGTTTCATATCCAGTCCGTGCTCTTCGATCCGCTTCCGACAGTCGAAAAAGGCGTCCCTCTCCAACCCCACGTTCTCTTCCATCAGCTCGATGTCTTTTCGGCCGGGCTTCCGAAGAATCTGTAGAAATTTCTGATCCCCCACCCTCTTGTCCACAAGGCTGCCCATGTTCACGACGCGGCCCAGATCCTCCCCCTTCTCTGCCTGAACGACGACCAAATCACCGACACCAAAAGGGAACTCCTGAGGATTTTCGAAGAATGCCTTCCGTCCTCCCTTGAACTCTATTTCTAAAAATTTCGCCATCCGTTATTCCTATGCTGAATAAAAAAGTTGGTTCTTGCTCATCGACATCCTCTGAGGTCTTGAATCAGAGAAAATATTACCAAATCAAGGTACACATTTTTTTGTATGAAATCAATAGCCTGCTCCACGCACTTCAGTCCGGACTCCGGGCGAAATCTGGGCCACCGATTCCTCAAACCTTCGAGTGCTCCGATTCTGTCAATATTCATCGCCCGTTCAGAAAAGCCCAACTCCTGCTGAAGAAGATCACGGATCCACATTTGAAGAATCCGGAGTATCTCTATAATATCTGATTTCTCCCCCCTTCGCACAAACTGCTCCACCCAGCGCTCCCTCTCGATTACATCCCCCGTGAGCGAAACTTCGAGTAAAGACAACGCCGCGTTTCTCTTCTCCTCATAATCTTCGCCGGCCAATGTGAGAGCCCGCTGAAGACTTCCCCCTGCCAGCCGAGCCAGAAACCGGGCCCGGTCTTTCGGCTGCCGGTAGGTTTGAATCAGGGCCTCTTCCACCTGTTCTTCTTTCAGCGGGTCAAATCTAACAATCTGACACCTTGAGACGATGGTTTTCAGCAGCTGTCCAGTCATCGAAGTCGTGAGAAAAAGGACTGTATTGCCCGGGGGTTCCTCCAAAAGCTTAAGAAGGCTGTTTGCCGCCTCAACATTCATCCGATCCGCATGCGAAAGGAGGAAAACACGGTGCCGTCCGCCTGGCATTTTGAGCATCACATCCCGCCTCATGGACCTGATTTGATCGATACCGATGAACGGCAGCGTTGAAAACTCAGGAACATACGATACTTCCCCATACGGATTCCGCATCCGCTGAAGGGCTCTGTCCCTGATGATTTCATGATATTTATCCTCCTTCATCGATTTGGGCCGCGTAGGAACCGGCAGCACCAGACGGAATCCCGGATTCTCCAAATTCATGATGGCTGTGCAGGAAGCGCACTCGCCGCAGCCTCCGATGACACCGGCCGTACAATTGAGGCTCATCCCCACGGACAATGCCATCGCATCCTTGCCCACGCCGGCCTGACCATGGAAGAGGTAAGCATGCGCCAGCCGATTCCTCTTCATCGAGGACGCAAACATGTCTTTCACTCGATCCTGTCCAAAAACGCAATCAAAAGCCATCACTCAACACCCCACATCAACGAAGCCATGTTTCGGGATCATATCTCTCTCTTCCGAGCCAAATCTGAAAATTGAGCACCGCACGGTGCAAGCTCTCCCCGTCTCCGACATGACCGATGACCTCTCCTGCTGCAATAACCTCCCCCTGTTCGACCAATACCACGTCCAAATACGCATATAGCGTTTCGTAACCCCCGCCATGATCTAAAACAACGACATTCCCCAATCCTCTGTACCACATGATCCAGTCTACTTTCCCTTCACAGACCGCCCGCACGGCCTCCCTGTCAATCGCCTTGATATCGATGCCCAAGTTCGCGTACATCGTCCCAATCTTTGACCCATACTTGGAAACGACCGTACCTTTCACCGGCCAGTCCAGCTTTCCCTTTAGGGTAGCAAAACGAGTCGCTGCCTCTCCTTCTCGCGTTTCCCCCGCCCTCCGCGCTTCTCGGTTCATCCTTTCTTCGATAGCACGCATGGCGATTCGTTTCTCTTCGAGCTGTTTTTGAATCGCTGCTTTGTCCTGCCGAACATTTTTCAAAAGGCTGTTCTGTGTGCCCTGTTGTCCCTCCAAAACAGCGGCTTCATCAGTACTCGCCCGGATAAGTTGCCCGTTTTCCTTCAGCTCTTTCTCCAACCGAAAATTTTGATCTTGGAGGACATCCTTTTTCTCTTCAAGCAGTCGTAGATTGCGGCGGTCGTTCTCCGAAATCCTCCTCTGATACTCCAGCATGACGAAAGCCTGGCTCAACGAGGTCCTTGTAAGAATGGCTTCCCAATCTGAAATTTGCCCACGTTTGTACATTGCGATGATTCTTCTGGCGACCCACGCCCTCGTCTTATTGTAGCTCTGCTCCGTCATTCTCAGACTGTCTTTCAATACGCTGATCGTTCTTTCCTTGGCTTTTTTCTGAATTTCCAATTCTCGGAGAAGCTTACGCTGCAATCCAATCTTACGCTCGGCGTCCTGCAATTCCTCGAGTATTGTCTTTTCTCTATCTGTCTTTTTCTTCAAATCCGATTCCAGTCGTTGAATTTCCGATTTAATTTTCTGTATGCTGCTGCCTTGAGCCAGACACTCCTGCATTCCGAAAAGCAGAATTACCCCAAGAAAACAATTTTTAAACCACGTCTCCATCCTTCTTTTCACCCTCGGTTTAAAAACGGAAGGACCCTTATCGTTAGTCCGGCTGCTAAAAAGATTTTTACTGCTTCGCCGGGGACAAAAATGAAGACTCCGGCCCACATCGCCCGATTCCAGGAAAGCTGCTTTTCGACAATGAAATTGATATTGGCCCATAGGTAGGCAACGCCTGCCGCATGTATGATGAGAAATCCGATACTGTATGCACCGACCCATCCCCATAGCTTCTGCGAATCTTCCTTGCGCTCTGTGATCAGTCCCACGATCCAAGCGGCCAACGGAAAACCCGCAAGATACCCGAATGTAGGCTGCAGCACATAACCCGGCCCCCCGCCTGATGTGAATATGGGCGCCCCCATCAGTCCGATCCCTAAAAAAAGAAGCTGGCTCATCAACCCCCCGCTGCTCCCCAAAATACCCCCCGCCAAGTAGACGAATACCGTCTGTAGCGTCATCGGAACGACGGGCAGTGGTACGCGAATGAGCCCACTCACGGCCGTCAACGCGGTAAAAAGCGCGATCCCTAAGAGTTTTCTATTCCGCGATATAACAGTCCGTTCCTCTTTTAACATAATGTAAATAGTGTACAAAAAACCATCATAAAAATCAATTCGATTTTTTTCAAACGACAGCAGTATTTTCCACCTTTAAACAGTGTGACCTCCAAATTTTTGGAATACTGAGGCTTTAATTGTTGTTATAAATAGACGATTAAGAGAGTATGATTTTGTGAAAAAGTGATTTTAAAAAGAGGCCTTCATTGGGGGATGGGTATCGCCTTTTTGTCAGCCGCGGCTTTTACCAAATTCCAAGTTAAAAATAACGGGGTGGGCATCAGTCCGGCTGTGCCGGAATGGCGTAGGGGAAATAGAAGGGTGGCGGTTCAATTGGGCATTCGGCGGCTCGAATAGTTCACTTTAAGGCCTACAAAAAGGCGGATTCTTTGGCT
>JBDRSZ010000483.1:0-4596 GCA_043824415.1 bacterium
GACCAGATTCAACGCTCTGCCGTTTCAATTCCATCAAATATCGCAGAGGGATTCGAAAGACAATCGAATAAAGAGTTTGTTCAATATCTTTATATAGCCAAAGCATCCTGTGGAGAATTAAGGACTCAATTAACGATCGCAATCGAAGTCGGATTAATCGATGACACAAAGGGAAACGCGTTCATTGAACATTCCCGAAAGATATCTGCAATGCTGTACAACTTAATAAAAACCAGGAAGGAACATTTTTAATCCGGCCTCCGGATTCCGGTTTCCATTCTCCGTTGTCCAGTCTCCGGTCTGCGGTTTCCGGTCTCCAGAAGGGATAATGTCTAATAAGCGAGAGAAATGAAAATGATTACTTTTAAATTAGCACTCCGAAACTTAATAGGGGCGGGGTTGAGAACATGGCTCAACGCTGTTGTTTTATCCTTGTCGTATGTAATCATCATCTGGCAGCAGGGATTCCTGGAGGGCTGGAACAGGCAGGCCACCCGGGACACGATTGCGTGGGAGATCGGCAGCGGTCAGTACTGGCACGAAGCATACGATCCTTTCGATCCTTTCACCATAAACGACAGCCATAGCCTTCTTCCCGCCTCTGTTCATCAAAGAATTCAAACGGGCGAACTGACGCCCATTCTGGTTTCTCAGGCCACTATCTATCCGGAAGGCCGCATGCAGAGCGTTCTACTCAAAGGAATCGATCCCGAACAAACCATACTGAGTATTCCGACAGCCGATTTGACTGCTACAACCGACGAAATACCAGCTGTCATCGGAACGCGCATGGCGAAAAACACAAAACTCTCAGTCGGAGATGTCGTGACCGTTCGCTGGCGGGATGTCAACGGCACCTTCGACGCAGCAGAGATGAAAATTGTGGGCATGATGAAAACCACGGTGGGCAACGTCGATGCAGGCCAGATGTGGATCCCGCTCGACCGCCTTCAAGATATGCTTCAGATGCCCGGCGAGGCCACACTTTTAGTGACCGCTAAAAAGGGAATCACCCTCGGCAGCATAGACGGATGGATCTTCAAGGATACGGACTTTCTGCTCGAAGATGTGCGAGCGGTCCTGAAAACCAAATCCATCGGCGGTACTATTTTTTATACCATCCTTCTCTTCCTGGCCATGCTGGCTATCTTCGACACGCAGGTTTTCTCCATATTCAGACGCCAAAAGGAAATCGGCACTCTCATTGCCCTCGGCATGACCCGGGGCCGCGTCATTCGACTGTTCACGATGGAAGGCGCCATGCACGGAATATTCGCAGCCCTCCTGGCCGCGGCATACGGAATCCCCCTGCTGACGTACAGCGCTTCCAAGGGATTTGCCATGCCCGAAGTTTCCGAGGGCTTCGGCATGTCTATTGCCGAACGCATATTTCCATTTTACAGTGCCGGATTGGTGGGAGGCACGACGCTCATCGTCATGATCACCGTGACCATCGTCAGCTTCCTTCCAACCCGCCGCATCGCCAAGCTAAAACCGACCGATGCCATACGGGGAAAAATATCATGATACGATTCTTACTCAAAGGCCTGCTTCGTGACAAATCCCGGAGCCTGTTTCCAATTCTCGTCGTGGTCGCGGGCGTCTTTCTGACGGTTCTCTGTCACGCCTGGCTCAACGGCGTGATAGGCGACATGATCGACGCCAACGCCAATTTCTCCACGGGGCACGTTAAAATCACCACCAAAGCCTACGCGGAAAACGCCGATCAAGTGCCTAATGATCTCGCATTCATCGGCGTCGATGACCTTCTTGGCGAGCTGCGCACTGAATACCCGGATATGATCTGGACGCCTCGCATCAAATTCGGCGGGCTCTTGGACGTCCCCGATGAAAACGGCGAGACAAAATCTCAGGGGCCCGTAATCGGGCTGGCCGTGGATCTGTTGTCGGAGGGAACTCCGGAGATCGCGACTCTCAATATTGAGAAGTCTATCGTTCGAGGGCGCCTCCCCGAAAAACAGGGGGAAATCCTCATCAGCGATGAATTCGCAACGCGTCTAAGAGTCGAACCCGGCGGAACAGGCACTCTCATCGGCTCCTCCATGTACGGCAGCATGACCTTCCAGAATTTTACGATTGTCGGCACCGTTTCCTTCGGTATCTCCGCCATGGACCGCGCTGCCATGGTCCTCGACATCTCCGATGCGCAAACGGCACTCAACATGGAAGACGCCGCAGGAGAGATACTCGGATACTTTAATAACCGGATTTACGTCGATGCAAGGGCCGCTCGACTGGCCGAGACTTTCAATGTGCATTATCAGACATCGGAGAATGAATTCGATCCCGTCATGATCACCCTAAAAAACCAAAACGACCTGGCCACCTATTTGGACATGGTCGATTATATGGTAGCGCTTCTGTTGACGGTGTTCGTGTTCGCCATGTCCATCGTCTTATGGAATACGGGGCTCATTGCAGGCCTTCGAAGATACGGGGAGATCGGCGTCCGTCTGGCCATCGGCGAAGAAAAGGGGCACGTATACCGGGCCATGATCCTTGAATCGATTTGTGTCGGATGCATCGGTTCCGTCATCGGGACAATGATTGGACTCGGCATTTCATTCTATCTTCAAAATCACGGAATCGACATCTCCGCATGGATGCAGAAGTCAACGATGCTTTTCTCAAGCGTCATGCGCGCCAAGATCACCGCCGGCACGTATTTTATCGGATTCATCCCCGGTCTTCTCTCCATGGTTCTGGGAACGATGCTGTCGGGCATCGGTATCTACAAACGCCAGACATCACAACTATTCAAGGAGTTGGAAGCATGAAGCGACTCGCCCTCCTTTTCGGAATCATCGCGCAACTCCTCAGCGCGCAGACACCCTCCGGAGAAACCATTCTCATGCGGGTGGACGAGAACCAGACCTCCGAAAATAAAATCATCGTCGCACGCATGGTCATCCACGGCCGGCGAGGGAGTCGGACCCTCGAGTCCAAGTCCTGGATACGCGGTGTTGAGGAATCCTTCACCGAGTATCTCTCCCCGCCCAGGGAGAAAGGGACCAAGATGCTCAAGCTCACGGACCAGCTCTGGATCTACTCCCCCTCGACCGACAGGACCATCCTCATCTCGGGCCACATGCTCCGGCAATCCGTCATGGGGTCGGATCTCTCCTACGAAGACATGATGGAAGACCCGAAACTCCAGAATCTTTACGAAGCATCAGTCGTGGGAGAAGATTCCTACAGCGACCGTCAATGCTGGATTCTCCAACTCACGGCCAAAACGCCAGACGTAACCTACCACACGCAGCGCATCTGGGTGGATCAGAGCCGCTACCTCATCCTCAAGGAAGACCTGTTCGCCAAGAGCGGCAAACTCCTCAAAACGACAGAAATCAAGGAAGTCTTCCAGGTGGATGGCCGATGGGTGCCCAAGCGCATCGTGTTTAAGGACGTACTAAAATCCGGAGAGGGCACCGAATTCATCCTCGACACAATCACGTTCAACGCGGAGATACCTGATTATATTTTCACCAAAGCAGCGTTGAGGAGGTAGAATACTCCCATACAGATGCCACCGCTTCGAGCGATGGCATCTGTATTAAAGAACAGCTTCATTCAACAGAGCTCTGCTTTACTGTTTTCAGGCCCAGTTGCGTTTCCATCGGATCAAAATCCTTGTCATCGTGCAAAAAAGAAAAACCATGATGAACACAGAAAGTAGCGATCATCACATCCACGGTTTTCCGAACCGTCACTCCCGACTTTCTCAAGCGCCTGTAGTTTTCAGCACTCTGAACAGCCAGATCTCTTCCGAGCATGTCCATATAAGGTAATCCGGAAAGTAGTTCGTAACCCTTTCGATAATCCGAATCAGACCGAAAACCCTGCAGCACTTCGGTAAGAATGATGTCTCCGATGAGGACCGGTTCCCTGTCCAACAGTCCGTCCAACAGGTCTGTTTGCCAGGTCCGTTTGCCGTTGAAATAGTCGATCCAGACGGATGAGTCCACGAGGTTCATCTGTCCAACCGCATTTCATCCAGATTTCCATCCCACTTCAGCATGCCCCGGAATTTCCGAATCGTTTTTTGTCGACTAAGCTGAACGAGCAGCTTGAGTCCGGCCTCGATGGCGTCCTTTTTCGTCGTAAAACCGGAAGTCTTTAACGCCTCACCCATCAGCCTGTCATCAATAATCACATTCGTTCGCATCATATCCTCCGATGTGTATGATTCATAAAAAATATACACATTTTCTGATTATTTGTAAAGCAATTTTTGTACAGGATGACCTATTGATTAAAGTGACAGATGTTACAGCTCTGCCCTGTAAAGATGCCACCGCTCAAAGCGGTGGCATCTGTTATTAAACAATAGTGATTTTTCTGCATTTTTTTTGTTGCATTTTCAAAAAAATTTACATATAATTTCGATATAACAGAATCCCATACTGTTAAGGGAGATATATTAAACATGATCAAAGCCGCGGGTCTAAGGTAGGCTGTTCACCTTCGGGAGAGGCGAGCAGCATCTTTAGGCTATGTGTAATTTGGGGAAGCGTACCAAAATTGTGTTGCTTTTTTTCAATGGTAGCGTTCCTCGTTTGTGTTGTTTTTAAGGCA
>JBDRSZ010000484.1:0-4786 GCA_043824415.1 bacterium
CCGGAGTCGAATAGCTCACCCGCTCTCTCTCCTGGTTCTATCTTCAATTCATCCTCCACCAATGTCCGATTGGAATTTAGACGAGCCGTTTCAATACAAAATAAACAGCGAGCCGATCTATTTCATGCCCACGATTTTCGCGCTCCAGATGTTACCGGAGATTCTTTGAAGGAGGCTTTGAAAGCGGTCTTTGCCAATCGGAAGATTATAGTAGGATACGAGCCCTTTGAGCATCGTGTCATCGTAAACGATGCGCGACATTATTTTGATTTCTCTCAGACCCGCAGCCCGAAGCCCGGCTAAATAATCCGTCTCCTTGATGGCTCCGGCGATGCACCCTGTCCATGCGTGCATGTTGCCGGTGATGTCTTCCGGCAGGTCGTCGCCCAGGACAATGTCCGAAATCGAAAAGCGTCCGCCCGACCTGAGCACGCGTGCGATTTCGGCGAACACTCCCGGTTTGTCCGGCGACAGGTTGATGACACAGTTGGAAATGATCCAATCGACGCTGGCATCGTTGACGGGCATGGCCTCCGCATCGCCCAGACGGAACTCGACATTCGTATACCCGCCTGCTGCGGCGTTCTCTGTCGCTTTCCGGATCATCTCCGGTGTCATGTCGATACCGATAACTTTCCCCGTTGGACCCACTATCTTTGCTGCGAGAAAGCAATCGATTCCAGCACCTGATCCGATGTCAACGACCGTCTGTCCCTCCGCGACTTCGACAAACGCCAAGGGATTCCCACACCCGTACGCATTTTTCACTGCCGATTCCGGCAGGGCGGCCAGTTCATCGTCCGAGTATCCTGCGGACTTCACCAGGCTACCCCTCATCTTTTCCTTTGGCGCACAACAGGAATGATTTGTCTCGCAGCACGATGCCACGCCGGAACGGATGAGTGAGGCATATCGGTCCCTCACCACATTTTTGATTTTCCGTTCATCGAGTGACTTTTTCATGGGGAACTCCTTTTATTTGTATGTTACAAATGTCAGATGAAAAAAATTTTATACGATCCGTTTTCGCATACATACCGCTGATGTCGGGCAGCAATATTGGAATTCCGCGGATACCTTCACGCATTCGTCGACATCTTCACGGGCAATCCTCTCGAATCCCGCCTTTGAAAAGAATCCCTCCCCTGTTTCGGTAAGTAAAAACACTTCGTTGATTCTTTTCAAATACGCTTCTTTCATGGCTTGCTCATACAGCTGCCTGCCGTGCCCTTTACTCTGATGGTCCTTGCAGACGCCGAGTGACCTGAGGAGTGCTTTGGGACCGTATACTTCCAGCCCGACAGTACCGACGATGCTGTCGTCCTCGATCAGGACGGAAAAATGATCAAAATGGTCCTCAACCCCGTCCACGGGAAGTTTCAGCGATTTTAGAAGCTCACGGATGGGATTCAAATCTTTCTCTTGCGCCTTACGAATGTGCATTCGTCCTCCGATATTCCAGCGATGCAAATCATTATCGACTGCAGCACGACCGCCAATCTTCAACAGCGCGATTCAACTGCTTCAACAACTGGATGAGCATATCCCGCTGTGCCTCCGGAAAATTTTCCAATATTGTCTTCTCCGATGCGAATACGTTCTTCCACGATGCGTCGAATGCCGCCTCTCCTTCTTTCGTCAGCTGGATGTGCCGGAAACGCCTATCTTTGACGTCTTCCACCCGCGTTACGTATTTCTTTATCACCAACTGCTCGACAACCCGTGTCATTGTGCTGATTTTCAGATACATCTTTTCGGCAAGCGCATTCATCGTCAGGGGGCCGCACCGGTGGAGGGTTTCCAGCACGTAGCATTGACTGACGGACATCCCGCAGCATGTCATCTCATTCCGGTCTCGAAACTGATATTTCTTGATGAGCTCCACCATCTCACGGTGAAACTGTTCGACTTGTTTTTTAACCTGTTGACTATTTGCCATTGTTTGTAGTTCCCAAAATTTGTAACCTGCAACTAATTTAATGAAAAAAGGGAAAAAGTCAATAAAAATATTTTCTCGTCGGAATGAAAATTTATCCGGTTTCGAAGAATGAAAACAGACGCGCACTATCGTATTATAAGTAGAATTTGCGGCTTCGCCGCGCTAAGTGTATATGAAAGGATAAGAATATCATCATTTTTTACTTGACTTTTTGTTACTTTTTTTTACATTGTCTCCTGTATTGATACTATCTTCTACGATTCGTAATTTTATCAAATATTTCCGAGAGTGATTAAGGTAAAGCAGGATTCTTTCGAGAACCTTCACTTCATGTGATCGTATATGATCGATTTTTGTTGAGGAACGTCGGTTTGATATTCCGTGGAAAAATCCACGGATCAGACGGAAACCGGTTTTCTCAGGGGGGAAGCGGGCAATCCTTCCATTCAAAGAGACTTGAAATTCCATTTTTGAGTTGTCATCGCGTGTCGGTTTTTCGGAGTGGGGAGTTCTGTAATTGAATTCGGTTTTATTGCTGTATCATTACTTACGATGCTTTCTTTAGAGAAAGCTTCCGATTCAATAAATCATGGAGGATTCGATGGAAGAGCACAATCAGAATGAATCGTCCAAGCTTTCCGATGGGGCCAAATGGGTGATTCGTCAACTGTTGCTGGAAGTGGAATGTCGGAATACGAGGATCGACCTGTACGATGCAGAAGAAGGGGGATATGTGGTCTTCTATCGTCTTGTCTCGGGCGATGATTCCGTCGTCGAAGAATATGCGCGGAAGCTGTCCATACAGAAGAGCGGGAACCGCCTGGAGGTACAGCATGGGTAGTGTCAAAAAGTATATTTCATGGATTCTACTGATCGTCTTCATCATTATTGGTTTGGTCGTCGGCAGAAGCATCTGGTATTCACTGAAAGACACGCGGGCGAAACTGAAGGCACAGGATGAAAAAATGGCTGAGTTGATCCGCAAGGATGCTTCGATGCGCGCGTATGTGGATAGTCTGGACGGAGTGCTCCTAAAGTTGCGGGAAGAGGAGCGCCGCCTGGAG
The DNA here is from genome assembly GCA_043824415.1 of bacterium. Classification (GTDB taxonomy): domain Bacteria; phylum Zhuqueibacterota; class QNDG01; order QNDG01; family DSAB01; genus JBDRSZ01. Next base: position 3,004 of record JBDRSZ010000484.1, read on the forward strand.
GAAGAACGGACGGGATTGCAGGATCGGTTGCGTCGGCTGCAGTCCGAATACGACCGGACGATGGCCCGGATCGACACGCTCTGGGAAGCCGGTTCTATTCTGACTGAATTGGGTGCGGCTTTTCCTCACTGGAAGGGTCAGTTTTGGGAGGCCACGAGGGCGGATGGAATTCACGGCCTGATCGCCCCGAGGTTTTTTGGAGCGGAGGTTGTGGAGATGAAATCGAAATTGGATGAAAGCCTTGAGACTATTTCTATAAAGGACAGCACGATCGCAAGTATGGATCATTCTCTTCGGATCAAAGATGAGAGTGTCTGCGTCCTTACGTTCAAGGCCGATAGCTTGAAGAGCACTTATGAAAACCTCTGGGGAGAATACGGCGTACTGGACAAGAAGTACAGGGATCTCCTGAAGAAAAAATGGTTCACGCTGAGACTCAGCCCTGCCAATCTGTTGACGACGGGAGCAGGTTTAGCGGCCGGGTACGGCGTGCGCAGCCTGATAAAATGAATAGGAGTCATTACGGAAGACGGAGTCCACTTCTGAAGTGGACCCCATCTTTCAATGATCTTTAAAAGGATGGAGGTGCAATGAACGGTTCCGTCATCGATGTTCATATCCATTTCGGCGCGCCGAAGGATGAGGAAAGCGGCTGTTATTGGTCCGATGAATTCATGGAGACGGCGGCTTACTTGGCGATGCTCCTCATCACGAAATCGCTCTTTAAAAAAGTCAACATCGAGCGCGTTCGGAAACATCTGCTGGGCGCGATTAACGGTTCTGAATATGTGGACCAATCCGTCGTGCTTGCCATGGATGAGGTTTTTGACGAACACGGCATTCCGCATCCTGAATGGACGCATCTGTACGTACCCAATCGTTATCTGGTTCGACTGGCAAAGGAAAACGAACGGGTTTTGGTAGGAGCATCCGTGCATCCGTACCGGTCCGATTGGAGGGAACAGTTGGACTACTGTCTCGAAAACAGAGCCGTGCTGTGCAAGTGGATTCCTTCTTCGCAGTTAATCGACCCAACCCATTCGAAGTGTATCGCTTTTTATCAAAAGCTGGCCGATCATCGACTGCCCCTGCTCTGCCATGCAGGGCCGGAGCACGTCATCCCGACATCGGATAAGAGCTATATCGAATACAACAATCCCAAATATCTAAGAAAGGCGTTGGATCGCGGTGTGACGGTCATCGTTGCGCATTGTGCTGTTCCGTATTTCTGGATTTTCGACGCGGAGTATCAGGATGATTTCGAGGAATTCCTCAAGCTGTTCGATGAGGCGGAGAGGCGCGGCTGGAATCTGTACGCGGATGTCTCGGCGTTTGCTTCGCCCCTGAGGAGTCCGTATATCGACCGCATCAAAGAGCGGGTTCCCGCGGAGAGACTGCTCTTTGCGAGCGATTATCCCGTGCCCATTTCAGAAATCTGCTACAATAAAAGCACGAACTTTTTCTCGTGGCTCTGCTTCATCCTGAAAGTGGCCTTCATGAAGAATCCCCTGGACAAGAATTATCATCTGATCAAGGAGATGGCGTTTGGGGATTCGATTTTCACGAATGCATCTCGGTTGTTTAGGGATATTGAATATTAGCCTGAATTATTCACCACGGATAGACACGGAACAGCACAGATAAAGAGAAAACATTGGATTAAAATGAAGAGAATTAACTCTAATGGAATTTAAGCTCATGGTCACACTTATGCAGAGAAAAGGGAAAGTTCAATCAAGGGATAAATTGTTAGAAGATATATGGGATATAGCCACTGATGTTA
>JBDRSZ010000485.1:0-2855 GCA_043824415.1 bacterium
TGACATTGCAGATCTCCTCTCTTACCCGGTTCTCCTGCAAGCTCCCTTCAGAGACCTTTTGCGTTTCACCATTGCCGACATCGAGCGTTAGGACCAATTCGGAATCCCCATTGACGACAATATTGGCATTATGGGTAACAACAATGACCTGACGATCCTGCTTGATGGTTCTGAGTTGTGTAACGATCAGATCATAAATCAGTTGATTATCCAAGTCGTCTTCCGGTTGATCCAGAATAAGAGGTTCGTCGCCGTATGAGAGCAGGAAGGCCAATAGCGCCGCTGTCTTTTGGCCGGGTGATCCCTGTTGTACAGGTCTAAACTCACCACCGGGTTTCGTGCTGTAGCGGACATCCAGAGAATCTTCAGGATGCCAGCAATCCATCCTATCGAAGGTTTCGGGTGGCAAGTCGCCGAGAAAGGTTACAATGCGCCTATCCTTGATGTCTTGATTCGAGGTATTGCCCTTTGCAATTTCTTTTATTCGATTTTTTTCTTTTTTTAATTTCTCTTCAAATTCACCGATTTTCTTTTTGATAAGACTTTGATCTCTTTCGTTATTCTTCGGATACCCTGCATACAAATCACCTATGATGCCGCCTTTCCCCAAGGAGCCGACATCTTTTTCAAATCGCCCACCTAACTGGAGGACAGCTCGAAAGTCATCTTCAGCGGTGTCGGCACTGCCATATGGCAAGATGCTCATGGAAACATATGTATTGGCACTTAAAATGTTTTTTAAGAATTTTGATCGCCGCTGCGTTAGATCTCGTCGTAATGATGTCAACTCATCAAGGCTTTCTTCGGCTTGCTTTTCAAGTTCAACAAGCGTTTTTCGGCGAGACGTCATATTCTTCAATCGTTCCTCAAGGGACTGCCGATCCTGCACAAGTTTCCCATATTCTCGTGGATCGCCAATTTTTTCTTTTTGTAATTGTTCTCGGAGTATTTTGTAGGCGTCTATTGCGTTATCGACCGCCGTCTGCCAAAGGGACTCGTCTTTCTTTTGATCCCAATCGGAAACAATCTTATCGGCTTCGGCAGCAAGGGAATTCAGTTTGGCTACTAGCTGTTTCAGGCTTTTTGATACTGTCTCCGTGTGACCAAGCAATTGCTTATCTGTTTCATCATCAGGATCAAACAACTCCTTATCCAAATTTTCCGGGGCAAGCTGCTCGGCCAGTTCGCGTATTAAAGATCCGGTATTATTCCAGCTCTTTTCCCACGCTTCGACAGCCCGCGTTTGGCGAAGTCTATTCTGATATGATCTCAATATTTTAGAATATTTTGCTTTTTCAAATACGGTCAGCTTTTTCTTGATGTCATCCAGTTCGCCAAACAACCTTGATTCTTCACTTAATCCAGATTGAATTTCTCTATATTTGGCTCTTAGCGCGAGGAATCGTGATTCCTCCTCTTTCCACTTTTCCAACCACTCGCGATATTTAACCTCCGGCGCATCATCGATGATTTTCAGCAGCGCCTGCGGTCTGCGAGCCATTTCGAAGATCTGTTTCTGGCTATACATCCGTACTGGAAAACGTTGTCGAATATCGCCAAAAACGGGGATGGAATTACCATGGTCATCCACCTCAAGAATGGCTTCCTCGTTTCCATCATGACTCCATTGAATCTTGAAGAGATTTTCATCTTTTCGATAGGTCACACAAAGTGAGCTGTTCTCGGTAAGAAGACCATCATCATTCCTGTTTTCGTGAACCGTCCGATATTTCTCAAAGTCTTTCTCCAAGCTTTCCGGTATTTCACTTTCGCGTCGCATAACAATACGGATGAACTCAAGAAGTGTTGATTTACCTGTGCCTCTGCCGCCGATGATGGTATTCAACCAAGGATTAAAATAGCATCCAAACGCTTTTGAACGTCCAATATACCTTGCATTTTTTACTGATAAAGATTCGATGGACAAATGCCCGTGCAAATTCGGGTTATCTTCAAACATATCGGATCTTTTCACAGACAGGTTTCCATCCAATAAAGCCAGCCGGAGGCCATCAAGGTTTGGATGTCCCATTTTTACCCACGTGAAATTTCTGCCTGCCGTATGAGGATGGTGGCTGTCGGAGCCGATGATTTCGGTCCATAATACTCTCTTGTCAATGTACTGCTGTGGCTTTGAAAAAGATGCATCCATAAGTTCCATAGCATAGATGTCACTGCAAACAATGGTTTGGTTCAATGTGGCGCCACTATAAATGAAGCAGCCATTGCTTTTATCCGCGTGCGCCGGAACTGCTATGCCGCCATAACTGGCGATCTCTCTTGCAACATCGACGAGACTCTTTGATGTACAGCCGTCCTTATCTCCATTCTTGCCCTTATAACCAGTTGCACCCAAAAATTTATCGACATCTGCCGTCGAACAATTTGCATCAAATATCGCCAACAGATGCACACCGCCGTTGACGCCGACTTCCACACCTGGAAATAAATGCAAGGGCCGAAAATCTGAAATTTGTTCGGATTCCAGTATAGCTAATTCATCTTTCAACGCATCAATCCATGATCCAGAATTATGATCAGATATGACTACACAATCGATCCCCGCTCGCATAAAATCAAGCAGCCATTCACGATGAGTGCGTTGCTTTAATTGCCGCTGATTCGGCCCATGACCATAATCATCTGATGCGGGTGTATGTGCATGAAGATCGAATTTCCACCAGCGGGCGCCGGCCCATTTCCATTCAGATGTCATGATTCACCTCCTGTTCGCGTTAATGCTTGATCATACCACATTAAAAGTTTCGGGTCTTCCTGAAGGACGTTTTCGGGAATACGCTGGGCGACGGCGATGATGGTGCGGTAATCGCGATTCTGCCAGCACAGTTTGAACC
>JBDRSZ010000486.1:0-2377 GCA_043824415.1 bacterium
AACCCCACAAACTGGTCGCTCCTGCGCCGGGACGAGGTCTATCCGGGATACCCCGACTATCACGAGCTGACCTCCGGCCATGCCGACGGAACCCACTGGGTCCCCGCCGAATGCGATGTCTCCATCCGTCCTTCCTGGTACTACCACCCCTTCGAAGACGACAAAGTCAAATCGCTCGACCATCTGCTCGACATTTATTACAACTCAATAGGCCGGAACGCATCATTACTCGTAAACTTGCCCGTCAATCGCCGCGGTCTGGTGCACGAGAATGACGCCCAGCGACTCATGGAGTTCAAAAAAGCCATCGCCGAAGACTTCGCCCACGACTTGGCCATGGGAAAGCCGGCAACAGCATCCCAGATTCGCGGTCGGAGCGCCCAGTTCTCACCCGCCCTCGCAGTCGACGGAAGGAGCGAGACCTACTGGACGACGGACGACAGCGTCACCACCGCTTCCCTCATCGTCGATCTGGGCCAGAACACAGTGTTCAACCGAGTGCTCATCCAGGAATACATCCCACTCGGTCAACGGGTTGAAGCCTTTATCGTAGATGCTTGGTTGAATGGCGACTGGCAGCCCATCGCAGAAGAAACGACCATCGGATATAAAAGAATCCTCAGAATGCCTGCTGTCAGCACAGACAAAGTACGACTGAACATCATAAAATCCAGAGCCTGTCCTGTGATCTCAAATTTCGGTTTGTACAGAGCGCCGGACAGAGAAGAGTAAATTTAAAATATTGGAGATCGATCAATCGATGAAAACGCCCGATAGAACTGAAATCCCCGAATGGGATCTGACGAGGACGAACCTCGGCCGGTTGTCCGGACAAAAGCCTGAAGTCGCTGTCCTGCCCATCGGCGCGACGGAATCCCACAACCGCCATCTGCCCGAGGGGCAGGATACGCTTCACACAACACACGTCACCCGCGAGAGTTGCCGTCGGGCATGGGAGCGGTGCAGGTCCGTCATCTGCCTTCCGACCATCCCGTTCGGTGTGGACTGCAACCTGTTGGATTTCCCCCTGACGATTCACGTATCTCAGCCCACTCTCGACGCCCTTATCAGGGAGATCATCGCGTCCCTCCATCATCACGGCATTAAAAAAATCGTCCTCATCAACGGACACGGGGGCAACGATTTCAAGCCCCTCATCCGGCAGCTCCAATGCGACCTCGACGTGCATCTCTCCCTCTGCGATTGGTGGAAGGCGGGATCGGACCGGTACGACGAGATCTTCGAAAAGCCCGACGACCACGCTGGCGAGTTCGAGACCTCAGTCGCCCTCGCACTCTACCCCGAACTCGTGGAGACGTCCAAGGCCGGAGATGGGGCGGTCAGGCCCTTCCGCTTCGAAGCCCTGCGGAAAGGATGGGTACGGACGAGCCGCCGATTCGTCCGATTGAACGACCACTGCGCTGCCGGTGACCCTTCCGGAGCGACGGCCGAAAAAGGCCGACAATATCTCGAACTCGTCATCGAACGCATCAGCGACTTCCTCGTCCAGCTCGCGCAGACGCCCATCGATGCGGCCTTCCCCCACGAACCTTAGACAAACATTAGGGAGTCCTCATGAAGACTTTCCTTAAATTCTTCGGCTCGATGCGTTCCGGCCTTTTCATCATTCTGGCGCTCCTCATCCATTGCAGTTCAGCGGAAAAAGATATCCGTTACGGATTCGGCTCCTGGGAAGCCGATCAACTTGGAAACCACAGGGCTGTCCTGCGGGTGACGAAACAAGCGGACGCCGTCTGGGTACGCATCCCCTGGCGAAGGAGAGACAGAAACCCTGAAAAGAAGAACATCATCCTCATCGATGCGAAGACAAACGAACGCATCCGCAACGTCTACAGGGTTGACATCAGCAGGGAATTCGGCGATCTCATCTTCGAACCCCTGACTGCGCCAGGAGAGGTTTTTGTTTATTACCTGCCGTTTGTCACTTCTGGGAGTCGAAGCTACCCGACCGTCACATATCCCGAGCCGGAACAGACGGCCGATAAAGCATGGCTCCAAAAAGTGGGATTGACTGAGAACGCCGTCTCCAAAACAGAATGGCAACGATTCCCTAAGGCAGCGTTGCGAGAGTTCCAATCCATCGATGAATTCAACAGCTTCCATCCGATGGAGATCATCGCCACAGCCGAAGAAGTCGACGCGCTCCTCGCCCGCCACCCAGAATCGGCCACCCTCCTCTTTCCCGAAGACCGGGCTTTCCCCATCCGGATGACGGAAGACCTCCCCTTTCGGTGGATCAAACGGGGCGTAACACACAGATTCGAGGGGAATGCGGACCGCGGCGAATTCTACGTTTTTCAGATTGGCGTTTACGCCGTGAAATCGGACATCGCTGACATCGACGTGGCGTTCTCGG
>JBDRSZ010000487.1:0-21763 GCA_043824415.1 bacterium
TTTCCCAGGGGGTCTCGACCGTCACGTTCAAGGATGTGGCAGCGCGGATCGATGCGACATCCGTACATTTCAAATCGCTCTCCTCCCCAGATAAGCTGACGATTTTGGAGCAGAACTTCGAGTACGACTTGGTCAGCGCACAGAAGATTCTTGAGAAATACATCGACGAAGAAATCCGGTTGATCACGAAACAGGGGGATGTTTTCAGCGGGAAGCTTCTCTCCGCATCCAGCTCCGACGTCGTCGTCCAGGACGCGGAGGGAGGTATACAGGTCGTGCGGGGGGACGGCATCCAGCATTTCGATTTTCCGAAGCTGCCCGAAGGACTCATCACGCGTCCGACGCTCGTCTGGATGGTGGACAATCGAGGATCCACGAGCCAGAAGACGGAGCTGAGCTATTTGACGGACGGCGTGGGATGGCACGCCGAGTACGTGGCGGTTGTCGATGCTCAAGATAAATATATCGACATCGGTGGTTGGGTTTCTTTAGAAAATCGATCCGGCGCGTCGTACGAAGACGCCAAGCTCAAGCTCGTGGCCGGGGATGTCCACCGTGTGGAGCAGAGAGAGCGGTACCGGCCCTCAGTCAGGAAAGGGGATGTCCTGTTGGCCGAGGCTGCCCCGCAATTCGAGGAGAAGGCGTTTTTCGAGTACCATCTATATACGCTTCAGCGGAAAACGACGGTGAAGAACAACCAGACGAAGCAGATCTCTCTTTTCCCGTCCACGAAGACGCGGACGGAGAAATTGTTCGTTTACGACGGCCTTTCCTACGGGACGAAGGTCCGGGTGTACGTCGAGTTCAAGAACAGCAAGAAGGACGGGTTGGGGATTCCACTCCCGAAGGGGAAGATTCGCGTGTACAAGGAGGATGCGGACGGCGCCCTTGAATTCGTCGGGGAAGATCTCATCGATCATACCCCCGTGGACGAAAAAGTTCGGGTTTTCCTGGGCAACGCGTTCGACCTCGTCGGAGAGCGGGTTCAGAAATCGTCGAGGAAGATCAGCGACCGGGCAAGGGAGGACGACGTCGAAATTTTCCTGAAAAACCACAAGAAAGAGGACGTGGAAATCATCGTCGTGGAGCGCATGTACGGGGATTGGGAGATTCGCAGACGTTCTCATGCGTTTGTTAAAAAGAATGCCTGGACGGCCGAGTTTCGGATTCCAATCCCGGCTGGCGGTGAGGCAACGCTGACCTATACGGCGATGATCCAATGGTAGTGTTCCAATCTTAACTCTCAGTTCGATTGTTTTTCTTCGTTTGATGACACGCACTTCTCAGACATCGGTGAAACTGGATACGTCTGTCCAATACGTCAAGGGGATCGGTCCGAAACGGGCGGAACTCATGAAACGGGTCGACGTTGAAACGATTGAAGATCTTCTCCAATACTTTCCCCGGCGGTATTTGGACCGGAGCCGCATCGCACAGATTCGATCCCTGAGAGCCGGAGAAGAAGCCACAATTGTCGGAAAGGTCTATTCCTGCGAGGCGAGGAGGGGGCGAACCGAACGATTCATCGTGATCGTCGGAGACGGGACAGGATTCATCGAGTGCGTGTGGTTTAGGGGACTGTCGAATTTTTCGCGGGTGTTCGAGGTCGGCGAGACCGTCGCGTTCAGCGGCAAGGTGACTTTTTATCGCGGTCCTCAGTTAGTCCATCCCGAGTACGATAAAATATCGGAGGAAGGGGAATCCAATCCCATTCATACGGGAGGGATCGTGCCGATGTATCCGTCGACGGAACTGCTCTCCAGGATGGGGATGGACAGTCGGGGGTTTCGACGCGCGATCCGCCAAGCGCTCGATCGCGTAGGGGATTCGATACCCGAGACGCTTTCAGATGAGGTGCTGAAGCATCAGGGGCTTATTCCCCTGTCCGCTGCTTTCGAGAATATTCACTATCCGAGGAGTAACGACGATCTCGCAAAGGCTCAGCACCGGCTGAAGTTTGAGGAACTGTTTTTCCTTCAGCTTTTTTTGGCGCTGCAGAGGAGACATCGAGAGGTCGAGCAGAAGGGCATCGCCTTCCGGCAGGTGGGAGAACAGACACGGAAGCTGGTGGAGAGGCTCCCGTTCGAGCTCACGGAGGCTCAGAAGCGCGTCCTGCGGATCATCCGGGAAGACATGAAGAGCGAGCGGTCGATGAATCGGCTGCTCCAGGGGGACGTCGGATCGGGGAAAACGGTTGTTGCTCTCATCTCCATGCTGATCGCGGTGGAGAACGGTTATCAGGCGGCGCTCATGGCCCCGACGGAAATTTTGGCTGAACAGCATTTCCTGACGATGCACGGACTGCTGGAAGATCTGGGCGTAAAGACGGCTCTTCTCAAGGGAGGTCAGAAGAATCGAGTAAAGCGGGATGTTGCGGAAGATATCGCCAGCGGCGGGGTGTCGGTAATCGTCGGCACGCACGCACTCGTCCAGGAGGGCGTGGCGTTCAAGAATTTGGGTCTTGTGGTGATCGATGAACAGCACCGTTTCGGTGTCATGCAGAGGGCGACTCTCAGGCAAAAGGGTTATCGGCCGGACGTGCTCGTTATGACGGCCACGCCCATCCCACGAACCTTAGCTCTGACGCTGTACGGCGATCTGGATGTCTCAATCCTCGATGAAATGCCCGAGGGCAGACGGCCTGTACGGACGGCCTGGCGGAGAGAACAGAAGCGCAAGGAGATTTATGATTTTCTTCGGGCAGAAGTTCGCCAGGGAAAGCAGGCGTATATCGTGTATCCGCTCGTCGAAGAATCGGAGAAAGTCGATCTGGCGGCTGCGACGGAAGGATATGAAACGCTGTCGAGACACGTTTTTCCCGAGTTTCGGGTCGGCCTCCTGCACGGCCGGATGAAAGCGGAGGAGAAGGAAGGGGTGATGAGGGATTTCAAAGCAGGAGAGATCGATATTCTTGTAAGCACGACCGTGATCGAAGTGGGCGTGGATGTGCCCAATGCGGCGGTCATGCTCGTGGAGCATGCGGAACGCTTCGGTCTGACGCAGCTCCATCAGCTCAGAGGCCGCGTCGGCCGGGGGGATGCACAGTCGACGTGCATTCTCCTAAGCCAGGGACGTCTCACAGACGACGCCGTGAAACGCCTGAGGACGATGGAGGAAACGACGGACGGATTCCGGATCGCGGAAGTCGATCTTCAGATTCGGGGGCCGGGAGAGCTGTTCGGGACGAGACAGCACGGTATTCTGAATTTTAAGATCGCGAATCTGACGACGGACGGACGCATCCTGAACGCGGCGAGGGAGGAGGCTTTCAGGGTCGTCGAGGAGGATTCCTGTCTGGAAAACCCGAAGAACAGGATGATGAAGGAGACGTATCTGAAACGATACAGGGAGAAGTTTGGGTTGATGGAGGTGGGGTGAGGATGATTTTGAGATTTTTAGTGGCGAATCTTTCTTAAGTTAGTTGAATTCTGAGAATGAAAGTAAAGTTCCAAAGTTTAAATGATAAAAAGGTTCAGATAAGTTATTGAACCTTTATAAATTTCTTTTTATGATGTGAAGGATGTCATGCCTGAAATTTTTTATCGGGCATCCAGGTGGCGGGGAAAATCAAATAGGTATTCCCCACCCATAGATTCCCGCTCAAAATCCCGATCTTCCAATAGTGAATATTATTGAAAAATCGGGACGGGAATGACACCCCTCCTGAACAAATAATTTTAAAATGTATTATATTTTACCCTGACAAGAACGACATACTCATAGAAAATAATACCAATGCTTATCTGACATTTGGATTTTAACTTGATATTTCATGAGGAGGTGACCATGTCAGACAATACGATAGATCGGAAGAATGCGGCAATGTTCATGCAACTCGTCCTCACTTTCCAAACTGCGGCGTGGCAGCAGATGGGGAAAATGAAGAATCCTCTGACGGACAAGGTTGAAAAGGACTTGAATCAAGCCCGATTTTCCATCGATATGCTGGAAATGATCCGTGCAAAGACGAAGGGCAACCTGTCGGAGCCCGAGCAGCAGATCATCAACAGAGCCGTCAGTGATCTTCAATTGAATTACGTGGCTGAGTTCGATAAGGATCAGAAAGCGAAGGCCGAAGAGAAGGCAACTGAGAAACCGAAAGAGGAATACGCGGAAAAGCCCACCGGAGAAGCGAAGGAGAGCGAAGAACAAGAGATGAAGGCTGAGGCGAAGAAGAAAAAGCCTGCAAGTAAAAAACCGAAAAAAGACGGAGACAAAGCCGCACGGAAGAAATGAATTCGGTTGACATATTCCTTGATTTGATAAAAAAATAGACGTATCTTTTTCTGTCCGTCGGATGTGTTTTCATGGAGGCATGGAATGGATTCTGAGACGAAGCGGCTTAACTGGAGAATGAGTGCTATCGGAGGAGGATTCGTCTTTCTCATCTCGTTCATCGTTTATTTTCGTTCGGTCGCAGTGACCACTTCTTTCTGGGATTGCGGCGAGTTCATCGCCTGTTCCCGCATCTTGGGTGTGATGCACCCTCCGGGCGCGCCGCTTTATCTGCTCATCGGCAGAGTGCTTACGATGCTTCCTTTTTTCAAAGACATGGGCCTTCGCGTCAATATGTTTTCCGTGCTCGTGAGCGCGGCGACTGTGCTTCTTACATACTTGATTATCGTTCAACTCATCCAGAGATGGAGGGGAGAAGCCAAGTCCTGGGAGGATCGACTTATCATCTATCTGAGCGGTGTTTTTGGGGCGATGGCTTTTGCCTTCACGGACAGCTTCTGGTTCAACGCCGTGGAGGCCGAGGTCTATGCGTTCTCCATGCTGTTCACGGCCTTGGTCATCTGGCTCGCGCTCTACTGGGAGGAGCGGTCTGAGAAGGCAGGAAGCATCCTCCTCATTTTCTTTGTCTTCTACATGTTCGGACTCGCCACCGGAGTGCATCTGCTGAATATTTTGGCTTTTCCGTTTGTGCTTCTCATTGCGTACTTTCACGACAATCAAACCGTCAAGAGGCTGCTTCTGTTAATTTTTATACAAGCAGCCGTTCCTTTCTTTCTGTACGTCACGTTTTTCCAGTTTAATCCGACCAGCAAGTCGTTTGAGCAAATGCTGGCGCATCAGCAGAAAGCATGGAATTTCATGCTTTGGTTCGGAGTCATCTGGGTTGGCGTGAGTCTCGTCTATGTCTATTTTAAGGACAGAAGCGTATTCCTCGTCTGGTGGGTCATCCCGGCACTGGTTGTCTTGGGATACTCCTTGTATATCGCCATCTATATCCGTGCGGGATTGAAGCCTCCGATCAATGAAAACGATCCATCGACGTTCAAGGCGATGATGGACTATTTCGGCCGGAAGCAGTACGGAGACCAGAGCATGCTTTTAACGTTCCTCCACCGACAGGCGGATTTCTGGCATTATCAAATCCAGATGATGTATACACGGTACTTCGGCTGGCAGTTCATCGGAAGGGGAATTACTCTCGACGCCCAAGACAGGATCGTAGAAATTCTCAGTCTGCGGGGATTGTACGGTCTGCCGTTCGTCGTCGGTTTGTGGGGCGCTGTTCATCATTTTTACAAGGATTGGAAGCGGGCCGTGGCCGTTCTCGTTCTGTTCTTTCTGACGGGGTATGCCGTCATTCTCTATCTCAATCAGCCGGATCCCCAGCCGAGGGAGCGAGATTACTCGTACGTGGGTTCTTTCTTCGCTTTCGCACTGTGGATCGGTATCGGGATGGCGGGAGCTCTGGAGTGGATTTCCGATGCGTTGAAGGGAAAAAAAATGTTGAAGAAGGCAGCCTTCAGTCTTGCGGGTCTTCTTCTTTTTATTGCCGTGCCGTTGAACCTCTACGCGTTTCACCACAAGTCTCACAGCCGGGCGGGGGATTATGTGGCTTGGGATTATTCGTATAATATCCTCGAGTCCTGCGAACCCGACGGCATCATCTTCACGAACGGCGATAACGATACGTTCCCACTGTGGTACTTGCAGGAGGTCGAAGGCATACGTAAGGACGTTCGGGTCGTCAACCTCTCTCTCCTGAATACGCCATGGTACATCAAGCAGTTGCGAGACCTGGAGCCGAAGGTTCCGCTCAATTTGAGCGACAATGTCATTGATACGCTCTTTCCGATCGCATGGGAATCGAAGAAAGTATCGATTCCGGTTCCCGAGAATGTGATCGAGGAGCTCAAGCCCACTCTCGACTCAATCGAAGTGAAATCGCTTTCCAGGGGCATGACGTTTACACTGAATCCGACGTTTGCGAATAATACGGGTTTGCGCGTGCAGGACCGCATGATTTTGCGCATCCTCCAAGTGAATCAATGGAAGCGTCCTGTATATTTTGCGATGACAGTTTCCACGGACAATAAGATGGGGCTGGAACCGTACTTCCGAATGGATGGGCTGGCGTTCAAGATTATGCCTTATGAGGTCCGGCAGCTGGATAAGGATCGGCTCAGGACGAATTTGCTGGAGAAGTTCCGCTATCGGGGTTTGAATGATCCCCATGTTTATTTCAACGTGGATGTGTTGAAATTGCTCCAGAATTACCGCTCGACGTACATGGAGCTCGCCCGTCATTATTTGAATGAAGGCAAGAAGGATGAAGCCCTATTCATCCTGGATGAGATGTCGAAAAGAATGCCTCAAGAGGTGATTCCGTATTCAGACGAAAGGCTCGCCGTCGTCGTGGCGAGTCTATACAAGAGTGCAGGAAGGTCGGGTGAAATCGAGGAGCGCATTAAGCACGTCATCCCCGGGCGTTTGTTGAGCAGTGAGGACCGCGTGCTGCTGGCGGATTATTATGCTCAGATTCTTCAGGATTGGACTCGGGCGGAGGAGATGTACCGACAGATTATCCGGGAGAATCCCAGCGAGGTCCATGCGTATTCCGGCTTGTTCCAGACCTACAGCATGTCACGCCAGTACGATAAGGGAATTGCGCTTTTGGAGCAGTGGTTGCTGGGGCATCCGGGGGATGCGGGAGCGAAGAAGGAATTGGAGGAGATGAAGAGGCTGGCTGCAGCGGATTCGCTACAAAATCCTGTTGAGGATAAAAAGTAAAGTCAGACCAGAGACGAGAAACAGGAGACGGGAAAACAGGAGACCGGAAACCGGAGACAAGATTTAGAATTCATAAGTTGGTGTTAATCGGTTTGGAGTGTTCTGATGGATTTAAAAAGATGGAATGATAACCGAAAGAGTCAAGCCGCTGTCGGGGGGTTGGTTTTTCTCATTTCGTTGGTCGTGTATTTCCGGTCAGTCGCACCGACCGTGTCTTACTGGGATTGCGGTGAGTTTATCTCCTGTGCCCGTTATTTGGGCGTGATGCATCCTCCTGGAGCACCGCTCTATCTTCTCATCAGCAGGATTCTGACGATGCTTCCTTTTTTCAAAAATGTCGGCCTTCGGATGAATGTCTTTTCGGTGTTCATCAGTGCGGCTACCGTGTACCTCACTTTTTTAATCATCGTCCAACTCGTTCGAAGATGGCGGGGAGAAGTTAAATCCTGGGAGGATCGGCTCATCGTTTACGGAAGCGGCGCGTTCGGCGCGCTGGCTTTTGCTTTTACGGACAGCCAATGGTTCAACGCGGTGGAGGCTGAAGTGTATGGTTTTTCGATGTTCTTCACCGCTTTGGTGGTCTGGCTGGCGCTATTCTGGGGAGAACGGTCGAAGCGGGCGGGAAGCCTTCTCCTCATTTTTTTCGTATTTTATCTATTCGGCTTGGCGTCGGGCGTCCACCTGCTGAATATCTTAGCGTATCCTTTCGTGCTTCTCATCGCTTTTTTTCATGACAATCAGACGGTGAAACGACTCCTCCTGCTGATCTTCTTACAAGCCGCCGTTCCCGTATCGCTTTATATCCTCCTCTATCAATTCGACCCGACGAAATTGCGGTACACCGAACTGATGGCCCATCAGGCAAAAGCGTGGAGCTTCTTCATGTGGTTCGGCGGTTTTTGGATTCTGGGTACGCTTGTCTATACCTATTTGAAAGACCGTGATGTTTTTAAGGTTTGGTGGGTCATTCCCGTATTGGTACTGCTCGGGTATTCGACGTACCTTGCCATTTACATCCGGGCGGGTCTATCGCCTCCGATCAACCTGAACAATCCATCCAATCTGCAGAGGATGACGGATTACCTCGGCAGGAAGCAGTACGGAACGTACAGTCAGCTGTTGACATTTTTCCATCGCCAGACGGATTTCTGGCGGTATCAGGTTCACATGATGTATACCCGGTACTTCGGCTGGCAGTTTATCGGGCAGGGGACGACGCTGGATTATCGCAGCCGGATCGTGGAGATCATCAGTCTCCGCGGATTGTACGGCCTGCCGTTTATCGTGGGTTTGTGGGGGGCCGTGCATCATTTTTTCAAGGACTGGAAAAGAGCGATTGCCGTTTTAATCCTATTTTTACTGACAGGGTACGCCATCATCGTGTACCTGAATCAATCGGATCCCCAGCCGAGGGAGCGGGACTATTCGTACGTCGGGTCGTTCTTCGCCTTCGCTCTCTGGGTCGGGATAGGTATGGCCGGTATTTTCGAATGGATTTCCGAGGGGCTTGCCCAGAAACGATTGTTAAAGTACATCGTCTATGGATTGGCTGGTATTCTCCTGTTCGCGGCAGTCCCGATCAATCTTTACGCGTTTAACCATAAGTCCCACGATCGATCTGGGAATTATGTAGCCTCCGACTATTCGTACAACATCCTCCAGTCCTGCGAGCCCGATGCCATCCTGTTCACGGGCGGGGACAACGACACGTATCCGCTGTGGTATCTACAGGAAGTGGAAGGAATTCGGACGGATGTCCGCGTGGTCTGCCTTGCGCTCCTCAATGCACACTGGTACGTCCGGCAGCTTCGAGATTACGAGCCGAAAGTGCCCATCCATTTGAGGGATGATGTGATCGATACGATACAGGCGCTTGCCTGGGAACCGAGACAGGTCGGGATTGCGGTTCCTGAGGACGTCCGCAGGAAGGAACTTGAGAAGCTCCGCGAACGTTTCGGGTCTGTCGATGAGGACCAGGTTCCGGATACGATCCAGTTCACTCTGAAACCGACGTTTCCGCCGGAGAATCCGCGTGCACTCAGGATGCAGGATCTGATGGTTCTTCGGATTCTCCAGGTCAACGAATGGAAGCGGCCCGTTTATTTCGCGAGAACTGTCGCTTTGGAGGACGAGATCGGCCTTGACGAATATCTCCGATTGGACGGTCTGGCGCTTAAGGTCATGCCGTATCCTGTCGCCGAGATTGATCCCGAAATACTCCGAACGAATCTCTTTAACAAGTACAAGTATAGGGGCCTGGACGACCCGAAGGTCTATTTTAACACGGGTGAGATCGAGTTGTTCTTGAATTCACGACAAGCGTTTCTGCAGCTGGTTAGCTATTACATCGATCACAATCAGAAGAAAGAGGCCGCATCCGTCCTGAACGAGATGTCGAGGAGGATACCGGAAGAGCGCATCCCGTATTCCCATGAGCTGTTCGCCCTGTCCGTGGCATACAGTTATTTACGAGCCGGCTTGGATTCGGAGTACGAAAGACATGTCACGCATGTGATTCCAGGCCGGCAGCTGAGCCGTTTGGAACATTTAGAATTGGCGAGACGCTATTCGGGCATTTTTAAGGATTGGAGTCGGGCGGAAAGTCATTATGAGCAGTTGCTGCGTCAGAATGCAGACGATGTGGACGCTTACGTAGGGCTCGTTTACTTGTGCAAGGCTTCCGGTCAGTATTCTCGCGGAATTCGCCTTTTGGAGGACTGGCTCGGGCGTCAGCCTCAGGATACGATCGCCAGGAGAGAATTAGAGACGTTCAGAAAGCTGGCGGCTCAGGATTCAGTCTCGTCCGATTCCGTTCGGTGAAAGCGTCGTTTAACTGCTTTAGGTGTTCAGGGATGATGAAGGTTTTATCGTGAATCGAGCGATTCCGAAGGTGACAGTGGTCATACCCCACTTCAACGGCGAAGATATTCTTCGCCGTTGTCTTCTTTCATTGCAAAAGACTGCATACGCGGATTTTTGTGTTCTGGTCGTGGATAACGGATCGACGGACGGAAGCCGCGGCATGGTGCGGAAGGAATTTTTAGAAGTGAGGATGGCGGAGAGTCCGATCAACTTGGGTTTTGCGGAGGGGTGCAACCTGGGAATCCGAAATTCGATGAGTCCGTACGTTGCGCTACTGAACAACGACACGGAAGTGACGCCGGGCTGGCTTGGGCCGCTGGTCGATATTGCCGACGCCGATGCTTCCGTCGCAGCAGTGCAGCCGAAGATACTCTCTCTTCATGACCGACGTCGGTTCGATTACTGCGGCGGAGCGGGCGGAGAGATCGATCTCTTCGGGTATCCTTTTACCTGGGGGCGGCTTTTCGATGATATGGAGATGGATGAAGGGCAGTACGATTCGCAGAGACAAGTGTTCTGGGCCACGGGCGCGGCGGTTCTTCTCAGGCGTTCGGCACTCGACCGTGTCGGACTTTTAGAGGAACGTTTTTTTGCCCACATGGAGGAGATCGATTTGGACTGGCGGCTTCAGTGGGCCGGATATAAAATTATAATCGCACCCGAGGCCGTCGTCTTCCATCGCACCGGATCGACGCTCGGCGCGGAGCGGCTTCGGAAAATGGTTCTGAATCATCGGAACAGCCTGCTGATGATGCTGAGGAATCAGACGGGCCAAGCCCTCCTCTGGCTTTTCCCCACACGCCTCCTTTTGGAAGGTGTTACGGTAATCGCTTCCGTTATGATGGGGAAACCGAAGAGAGCTTTGGCTGTGTTTGCAGGATTGTTCGGAGTACTTCTTCGTTGGCGTACAGTCGTGGAGGGCAGGAAAGTCGTGGAGTCGATTCGATCTGTGCCGGAAGAGGTGCTTCTTCACAGGATGTATCGGGGCAGCGTGGCAATGGCGTATTATGTGAAAGGGATTCGGAGAGCACGGGATTTAAAATTATGAATCAATTTAGGAATTTAGGAATTATGGAATTATGAAATACAAACGGTTTGAGGAGTTGCCTTGCTGGAATAAGGCACGGGAGTTGAGCCAAGCGGTTTTTCATCTAATCAGCAGTGGCGCATTTCGAAAGGATTTTATACTAAAAGAACAGATTTGGAGAGCTACGGGATCGATCATGGATAATATTGCTGAAGGTTTTGATGATGGCTCATCGAGAGGACTCATCCGATTTTTAGGATATTCTCAAAGATCTTGCAGTGAAGTACAGTCCCAATTATACCGTGCTTTGGATAGTCATTATATTGAACAGACTCAATTTGATAGAGTATATGAATTCGCTTCCGAATGCAGAAGACAAATTAAGGGATTCAGGAAATATTTGAGGGATTACAATCGAAAAGATAAAGTCAAACAGGAATGAAAAAGATATCAATGAAGATATACTTTTATTCCTCAATCCCTCAATTATCGAATTCCTAAATTTTATGAGGTTGTTTTGGCACGAAAAATTCTGATTCAAGGTTTCAAGATTGTTTTGAGCGGACTTCTCATCGTTTTGCTCCTCCGTCGGATTGGGATTGACCGAGTCGTGGAATATATTCATTCGTCCGATCCGATTTGGATAGGCGGAGCGTTGATGCTGTTTACTGCGAGTCATTTCGTGGGGAGTCTTCAGTGGTGGTGGCTTCTTCGATTCGAGGGAATCCATATTCCGTGGCGGAAGACGGTTTCGTTTTATTTCGTGGGTCTGTTTTTTAACAATTTTCTCATCGGCAACCTGGGAGGCGATATGTTCCGGATGGTGGATGTGCGCCGGTCATCAAAAAACGGAACGGGTGCGGTTTCCACCGTCTTTTTCGACCGGTTCGCAGGTCTGTTCGTCCTTTCTGGAATGGCCATCATCACTGCTCCTTGGATTATCACGCACGGTGCCATCCGATTCTATTTGCAGCTGCCAATCCTGGGGTTAATCATCGGATGGGTGTTCGTGCTCTTTCTTCTGTTCAACAGAAAATTCGCCAAACCGTTCACTTGGTTGATTAAACTGATGATCCCTGACCGCATCACGATAAAAGCTCGTGAAGTTTACCATAAGATATTCATTTTAGGGCGTAAAAAAACACTCCTTCTGAGGGTTCTTTGCCTGTCCCTCGTTGTTCAGAGCGCCCGGATTATGACGCATTATTTTCTGGGTAGGTCGTTGGGCGTGACGCTCTCGCCCGTGTATTATTTCCTCATTATTCCCATCGTGGCTATCATGGCGAGCCTACCCCTGAGTGTAGGAGGCATCGGACTCCGGGAGCAGACGGGCGTGGTCCTCTTCGGTGCAGTGGGGATTGCCGCACTGCAGGCTTTTTCCCTGGAGTTCATGGCCTACTTGGTTGCTGTCGTTTCGAGCCTTCTGGGAGGAATTGTTTTTATACTGAGAAGGCGAGTCGATTTTGAAACGTATCCGGTGCGGGCGCATTGAAGAATTATAGAGGCAAATAAGCAGATGGTTGCGAAAATTGGATTGTCGAAGTCTGATATGTCGAATGAGCTGATGCATTAAAAGGATGTTGGTTAAGAGATTGCATTTCGTGTAGAGGAGATGAGCGATGAAATCAATCAGAATGTTTTTCATGGTGCTGGGACTTTTCGTCATCGGATCCTGCGGTCTGAAACCCAGGGGATGGTGGACGGAAAGCGTTATCGCAGTGATGGCTGATTCCACGGATTGGAATGCTCTCCAGGGAACACTCCGAGGTGCGTTCGAGCGCGTCGTCCGGACTCCCCAGTTGGAAAAAAAATTTACGTTGAAGTATGTAACGGACGAGGAATTCTCACGGTATACGGAATTTCGGTATCTGATTTTGGCGGCTACGTTGGAATCCAAGGGCAGGATCGGTAAAATCGTAGGGAATGTCGTATCGGATTCCGAGGTCCGTAAAAAAGTCGAAGAGGGGGAGAACAATGTATTCACCCTGTCGAATCAGTGGGCAAAGGATCAGCAAATGGCGGTCGTCGTAGCCAACGATCTCCCTTCCCTGCGGTCCGCGGTTGAATCAAACAGCGAGTTTTTATTTGAGATTTTCAATTCGAATTTTAATGATCGATTGAAAAAGGAAATGTATGAGACCAGCGGGAAGAAAGATTTGGAAGAGAATCTGATGTCCATGTACGGTTGGAGTCTGTACCTCCAACGTGATTATTTTCCTGTCCAGGAACTGCCGAACGAAGGATTCATCTGGTTTCGGCGAATGTATCCTGAACGTTGGATTTTTGTGCGATGGATCGACGGCGGCGATCAAAGCCTTTTGGACGCCCAATGGGTGGTGGGAGAACGCAATAGAATCGGCGCGACCTATTATGGAGGGGATTGCGTGGCCAATCGCTATTTGTTTTCACATCATTCCACGTTTTTAGGACGGCCCGCTCAAATCACGACAGGACTCTGGGAGAATGAGAGTAAGGTTGCCGGAGGTCCGTTCACGAATTATACGTTCTACGATTCACTTTCGAGACGCGTATACATGATTGATCTCGCCGTGTTCGCACCCGAGCGGGAGAAATTACCGTACATGAGGCGCCAGCAGATCATCGCGCGAACGTTCCGTACCGTTTTCGATAGGATGGAAGAAGAGTCGTTGTAGACTCCTTAAGATTCATAATGAGCAATGTAAAGATCAAATATCAAAATGCCTGCTTGCCGCAGGCAGGGAAAATAGCAAATCAAAATTTAAAAAGATTTCGAAATTTGTCATTTTGATACTTGAATTTTGAATTTTAATTTGTAGCAGAATGATTCAATGTTTAAGGAGAGATTGGATGAATGCGTGTCAAGTGGCTGTTCTGATGGGCAGCGCTTCGGATGAACCGGTCATGAAGAAATGCACTGAGATTTTAGAGTATTTCGGAGTGGTTCATGAAGTTCATGTGATGTCCGCCCACAGGAATCCAGAGGCGGTCGATATCTTTGCGCAGGAAGCTGAAGGACGAGGGATCGAAGTCATCATTGCCGGAGCGGGAATGGCTGCCCATCTTCCCGGCGTGATCGCATCCCGAACAACGCTTCCGGTCATCGGAGTCCCTTTGGAGGGATCGGCGCTCGGCGGACAGGATGCACTGTATTCGATCGTTCAGATGCCGGCGGGCATTCCTGTGGCGACGGTTTCCATCGGGCCGGCGGGGGCGAAGAATGCAGCCGTTCTCGCAGTCGAAATACTCGCACTCAAACATCCGGAGTTGAAGAAGAAATTGGCTCTTTTCCGCAAAAAGGGAAGTAAGTTGTGAAAGAGGATGAACGCATTATCGTCATCATCCCGACCTACAACGAGAGGGAGAACATTCAGAAAGTGATTCCGATGGTGCTGGAGCAGCACGTGTCCATCGATGTTCTGGTCGTGGACGACAACTCGCCCGACGGGACGGCAGAGGTGGTGGAGAGATGGGAGCATAAAACATCCAGAGTGCGTTTGATGAAACGTCCGGCGAAACTGGGTTTGGGAACGGCTTATGTCGAAGGATTCCGTCTCGCGTTGGAGGAGGGATATGATTTTATTTTTGAGATGGATGCGGATCTGTCGCATGACCCGAAAGCGATCCCACAATTTTTGAAGGTCATGGATGCTTACGATTTGGTCATCGGTTCGCGGTATATTCGCGGCGTGAACGTCATCAACTGGCCCATGTCCCGTCTTTTACTCTCATGGCTTGCCAATCTGTACACGCGCATCGTTACCGGCCTTCCGGTGAGGGATTCGACGAGCGGCTACAAATGTTTCAGACGGGAAGTGCTGGCGTCTGTGGGTCTGGATCGAATACATTCAGATGGGTATGCTTTTCAGATCGAGATGGATTTCAAGGTGTGGAAAAGAGGATTCCGCATCATCGAAATCCCCATCGTGTTCGTCGATCGTTATGTGGGTGTGTCCAAGATGAATCCCGGAATCGTTCGTGAGGCCGTATGGATAGTGTGGAAACTCAGGCTGTTGAGTCTTTTTAAAAAAATTTAATGCGCCTTCGGCGCACAAGTCATTGTTGAAGTATGTATTGTGCTGTAAAACTTGATTCAAAATTCAAGTTCTATACGTGATAAAAGGTTTAATGAATCATGGACCTTTCTGTCATCATCGTCAGCTATAACGTAAAGCCTTTCTTAGAACAGGCCCTTCATTCCATCGTGAGGGCGCTGGAAGGCATGGATTCTGAAATCATCGTCGTGGACAACGGTTCGAGCGATGGGAGTCCGGTTTTGTTGCGAGAGCGTTTCCCGGGGATTCGACTCATCGAGAACGATGAGAATTTGGGATTTTCCAGGGCAAACAATCAGGCGCTGCGCTGCGCAAAAGGAAAGGTCATCTGTCTGATTAACCCGGACACGCTTGTTCAGGAAGATACGTTTCGGGTTTGTATGGATTATCTCGCATCCCATACGGGTGTCGGGGCTGTCGGATGCAAAATCCTCAACGCTGATGGGACACTCCAGCTCTCCTGCAGGCGGAGCTTTCCGACGCCGTGGATCGCGTTTACGAAGATTATGGGGCTCGCCCGTCTCTTTCCAAGAAGCAGGCTGTTCGGCCGGTATCATTTGACTTATTTAGACCCGGATACGACGGCTGAAGTGGAGGCGCTGTCGGGTTCTTTTATGATGGTTCGGAAACAGGTCGTGGACGATGTAGGCTTGCTGGATGAAATTTTCTTTTTGTACGGGGAGGATTTGGATTGGTGTTACCGCATCCGGCTAAAAGGGTGGAAAATCGTATACCTGCCCAAGACGCAGATCATCCACTATAAAGGCAGGAGTACACAGGAGGCTCCTTTCGACTACCTTCCGGTATTCTACGGAGCCATGCGGTTGTTTGTGAAAAAGCACTTCCACAGCGGATGGTCCTTTTTACCGCAGTGGTTCCTCGTATGGGGCATATGGATACGCGGCGCTCTTTCATTTCTCTCACGCTTGAGTAGAAAGCTTATTGTTCCGATCTTGGATGCGGGATTTTTACAGGTCGGGCTGATTCTGGCCCTTCTTCTCCGATTCGGACATCTGAACCATTGGGCGTCATACCGGCCGGTGAACGCGGTTTACACGACGGTATGGATGGGCTGCCTGTATGCAGTGGGTGTATATGGGAAAGGAATTTACAGTTCTTCTAAAGCTGCCGGGGGTGTGATGCTGGGTCTCGTTCTGAACACGTCGATCACATTCTTTTTTCCGCAGTATGCTTTTTCGAGACAGGTCGTATTGACGGCGGGTGTGTTGGATGCTGTCTCCTTGAGTCTATGGCGGCTGATGGTCCGATTTGCCTCTCGGATTCAGCGGATCCCGTTTTTAGGAACCGTGGGCAAAACACTCCTCCGAAGGCGGGCGCTCATCGTCGGAATCGATTCGGCCAGTCGTCAGGTTTTTCACAGGATGAGAGAACGGGTGGATACGGATTACGAAGCGGTGGGATTTTTAGGACTGGATGATGCGGATTTGCTTTCTTCAGGGAATGGGAAACTGCCTGTCTTAGGGACGCTGAAAGACTTGGGTCGTGTGGCCCGAGCGCATCGCGTCCAGGAGGTTATCTTTTCTTCGGAGACCGTGGAATACGAGCGCATTCTGAATATCGTTGCAGAGAGCAAGGATTACCACGTCGATTTTAAGATGATACCCCGAGATGTGGATGTCGTCTTGGGCAGGACTTCGATGGACATGCTCGTCGATCTGCCTCTGGTCGCTCTGGATTACCGGATTTTCTCCGCTCCCAGCGTCTTCGTGAAACGGTCGATGGACCTGTTGGGTGCGCTGTGTCTGTTCCCCCTCGTCCTTCCCCTGTCGTTCTTCCTGTGGGCTCATCCGTCGGTCCGTCGGAAAAAGGTGTGGATTTCAGACGGCAGGGAAGGAAAGATATCCGTCACTGAACTCTGGAAAAACGGGGAAAAGATCTCCGGCGGATTGAAGTGCGTTCCTCTTCTCATCGAAATCATCAAAGGGAAGATGAGCTTCGTCGGGTCCGAAGTGACGGCCTATGACGGTACGAGCCCGGGTTGGGGATTCAAACCAGGACTTACGGGATTGATCCAAGTCAACGAAAGGATGCGTTTGGCGCCGGATGAGAAAAAAAAATACAATTTGTACTATATGAAGAATTATTCTCCTCTGTTGGATTTTGAGATTTTATTGAAAGCGATTTTTCGCCTGTAGCATAGAAAGAATGAATCGTTCATCCGATGATGTGAGAGGAATACATGGCTGAATTCATGTTGGATTTTGAGAGGCCGATCGTCGATTTGGAGAAGAAAATATCCGAGATGAAGGCCTATGCCGTGGAAGAGAATGTTGAGCTGGCCGATGAAATCAAACGATTGGAGTCGCGGCTCCAGAAGCTGATGGAAGAGACTTACTCTAAACTCTCTCGCTGGCAGAGGTACAAATTGGCCAAACATCCCGACAGGCCGTATACTCTGGATTATATCGAGCGGATTTTTACGGATTTCGTGGAGATGCACGGAGATCGGCAATTCAGGGACGATCCGGCCTTGGTGGGCGGCCTGGCCAAGCTGGATGGTCGCCCTGTGATGGTTGTCGGACAGCAGAAGGGCCGGACGACCAAACAAAAGCTCCATCGCAACTTCGGCATGATGCATCCCGAAGGGTGCCGCAAGGCCATCCGACTGATGAAATTGGCCGCAAAGTTTCGAAGACCCATCCTCATTCTTATCGATACTCCCGGGGCTTACCCTGGATTGGGCGCGGAGGAAAGGGGGCAGGGCGAGGCGATTGCCCGCAACATTTTTGAGATGTCCCATCTTCCCGTGCCCATCCTGATTGTCATTATCGGAGAGGGGGCGTCAGGGGGGGCGCTTGGGATCGGTGTGGGGGATCGGGTTTTGATGATGGAGAATGGCTGGTACTCGGTCATCTCGCCGGAGGGGTGCGCCGCTATTCTCTGGCGGGACAGCGCAAAGGCCGATACGGCTGCTGAGGCGCTCAAGATAGCGGCATCGGACCTCATCGAACTGGGAGTCATCGATGAGATCATTCCGGAACCCATCGGCGGAGCGCATAGAAATGTGGATGGCGCCTCGAAAATTCTGAAAGGAAGAATCGTTCATCATTTGAATGAACTCCGCGCGGTTGATGCGAAAACTCTCATCGAGGAGCGTGTAGAGAAGTACGGCAGGATGGGTTTTTTCAAGGAGTGACAGGAGAATGGGACGGACGTTCTTTTCCTCTGTACGAATATGTTGAAAGAGACCATCGCGGTAGAAAATAGAGAACGGCACTCAACGTCGAGGAGAATGGACATGTTGAAAAAAGAACTACTGGACATCTTGGCTTGTCCGAAGTGCAAAGGGGATTTGGAGTACGACCGAAAGAACGAGAAACTCATCTGCCACGCATGCCGCCTGAAGTACAGCATCAAGGACGATATTCCAATCATGCTCATCGACGAAGCGGAGAGTTTTTAACATTTTTACGAAGATGCCGAATAGCACTTAAAGATTTATCGAAGCACATTTCTTGGGATACCTTTCCGATTCCTGTGGAATGGGGAAAAGAATCCAAGGAGAGTCGATGAAGACACAGAATAAGCAAATCGATACCCTGTTGAGAGACCTTAAGGAGCGGACGAAGGAGCTGAACTGTTTGTACCGCGTGGAGGAGCTGCTGAACAGGACGGATGTTTCAATCGAACGACTGTTACAGGATGTCGTTGCAGTTCTTCCTTCCGGATGGCAGTATCCTGAAATCTGTCAGACGAAAATCGTTTACAACGATCGGTCCTACCAGTCCCCGGATTATACAGAGACGCCCTATTTACAGAGCGCGAACATCGTCGTCCAGGATAATGACGTCGGACAGATATTTGTCTCTTATAAGAGCGCCGTCCCCCTGACGAACGGTGAGTATTTTCTTAAAGAGGAAACGAAACTGATCAATACGATCGCGGATCGAATCGGCCATACGATTCTGTACCAAGATTTGAAGAATGTCTTCAACGAATGGGATGGAATAAGAGAGGATCTTTTAAAGGAACGAACGGGGAAGTGGCGCGCCATCGTCGATACACTCAGGCGGTCGGATAAAAAACTCTTCATCTACATCTCACGAAAGATGCTGAATTTTCTCTGCTGGAAAGGCGTTGAAGAAGCCAAGGTCCTACTGGATAAATTCGGCACGATAAAGAAGATTCGAAGCGAGGAGAGTGACGATGAGGTCAACCGTCCCAGTCAGAAGCAGACCTGGGAACACATTCTGAATATGAGCAATGAGATTTTTCAGGTCGCCTCCGAAAATCTGAATGAAGATCAGGTCGTCTCCTGCATCCAGAAATGGATCAAGGAAGACAAATCGCGGTTTTTGGTCAGGGCGATTGCAAATCCCAATTCGGTGCTTTCCGATGTCATCAACGCGATCACACGGTATCGGTACATTGAAGCCGAAGAAGCGATTCTATCGCCTTACGTAGGGAAAGGCCTTCGTGTCTCTTTGATTCGCCGGTTTTTCTCCGATGATTTGAAATTCATCAACGTCGCTAAGAATTATATCGACATCAATGATTATTACGATGTCACTCAGCGTATCATTTATCCTACTGGAAGTCGGGGAAAATTGGGAGGAAAGAGTGCGGGGCTCTTTCTGGCTGCCCAAATTCTGAGGAAGTGCGATTCGTCGTCCGAGTTGTTAAACGATTTAAGGGTGCCTGAAACATGGTATATCACCTCCGATGGACTGACGAGCTTCCTTCACTACAATAATCTGGACGATGTGATCGAACAGAAATATAAAGAGGCGGACGAAATACGGGCCGAATATCCCAATATCATCCAGATTTTTAAAAATTCCTATTTTCCCCCCGATATCATCAAGGGATTGTCGATGGCGCTGGATCATTTTGGCAATCGACCTATTATTGTTCGGAGTTCGAGTCTGTTGGAGGATCGGTTCGGCGCTGTATTTTCCGGAAAGTACAAAAGTCTGTTCCTCGCGAATCAGGGAAGCAAAGAGGATCAGTTGGAAGCGTTGATGGATGCCGTCTCTGAAGTGTACGCCTCGACATTCGGCCCCGATCCGATCGAATACCGCGCTGAGAGGGGGTTGCTCGATTTTCATGAAGAGATGGGGATTCTGATTCAAGAAGTCGTGGGGAGTCGCATCGGGAACTATTTTATTCCGATTTTTGCGGGCGTTGCATTCAGCAACAACGAGTTTCGCTGGTCGGCCCGTATCAATAGGGAGGACGGTCTCGTCCGAATCGTACCTGGCTTAGGGACGCGTGCTGTGGATCGCCTTTCCGACGATTATCCGATCCTGATCGCTCCCGGGAAACCCGAACTGAGGGTCAACGTCACTCCGGATGAAATCTGCCGGTACTCGCCTAAAAAGATCGATGTCATCAATTTGGAAAGCAACAGGTTTGAAACGATGGAGATTTCCACGCTTTTGGAACAATTCGGGAACGATATTCCGCAAATACATCATATTCTTTCCAAATGCGAAGATGATCTCATCCTAAAACCTTCCTCATCGCTCAATCTCAATTTTCAAGAGGATCAACTTGTGGTCACTTTTGATGGGATGATCGCGAGGACACCGCTTATCAAACAGTTGAGGGCGGTGCTTACGATTCTTCAAGAAAACCTAGGAACGCCCATCGATATTGAATTCGCGCATGACGGCAAGAATCTGTTCCTTCTGCAATGCCGACCGCAGAGTTACTCGAAGGAGAGTTTGCCGGCATCCATTCCCAAGAATATACCGAAGGAGGATATTGTTTTTACAGCCGGGCGGTATGTTCCCAACGGATTGATAAGTGATATCACGCATGTCGTGTATGTCGATCCTGGAGCGTACAGCCGTATACCCGATCTTTCTGATTTGAGTAAGATCGGAAGTATCATCGGAAAGATTAATAAAGTTTTACCGAGACGTCGATTCATTCTGATGGGGCCGGGCCGGTGGGGAAGCCGCGGGGATATCCGTTTGGGCGTGAACGTCACTTATGCGGACATCAGCAATACGGCGATGCTCATCGAAATCGCACGGAAGAAGGGAAATTACGTGCCCGAGCTTTCGTTCGGGACCCATTTTTTTCAGGATCTCGTCGAGTCGTCGATTCGCTATTTGCCTCTTTATCCGGATGAAGAAAATATCGTCTTTAACGAGTCGTTTTTGTTGGAATCGAAGAATTTACTTCCTGAACTGCTGCCGGAATATGCGTCGGCATCGGATACTGTGCATGTCATCGATGTGCCAAGGGAGACGGGCGGTTCAATCCTGCGCATTTTGATGAACGCAGATGTTGTGAAGGCCGTTGGTTTCTTCGCTCCTCCTACGGAGAAGTTATCGGTTTCATCTCAATGAGATATGACGAATGCCATCGTACGAACATATATTATTATTTCTCTTTATTATTACTATAAAGATTTTTTATTTGTTTTATTATGTTAAATTATTTACGTTTTATCTTTAATGTCGGTGAAGAAAAAAATGATTTCCGATAGTCTCATGCCGAAGCGAAGTTTTATCATCATCCAGTATGGAAACCATTCTAGGACGATGTTTCAGCACGGATTGCAGGCGTGTCTGCGAAGTTCAGAGCACGATGTTCCTCATTATACCGAAGCGAAATCCTTATTGAAAGCGGTAACCATTTTTAAGTGACCGCTTTTTTGTTTGAGTATATGATAGCTAACCTGATAAATTCATAAACCACAGAGCACTCAGAGAAAAACACAGAGTAAAATACAAATTTTTAATCACTGAGTCGAAAAGGATTGATAAAATGAATGAAACAGACGGGATGTGATTTTACTTGTTGTTACTCTATGTTTTTATTTTCTGTGATTCTCTGTGATACT
>JBDRSZ010000488.1:0-3209 GCA_043824415.1 bacterium
GAAATATTCCGGCCCGGTCGATGGGGCCGGCCGCAATCGCCGGGAAAAAAGTGACATAGACGGCGAATCTGCCGAAATGGGCTTCAGGTCCGATTTTCCGTTTGAAGACGTCGATCACATAACTCATTTTTTTGAAGGTGAAAAAGGAAATTCCCAACGGCATGAGAAGATGAAAGAAAGGAATACGAAGGGCAATATTGAAACCCTCAAATAGTGCGTTGAGCGAAGACGCGGAAAATGAGAAGTACTTGAAAAGAAAGAGAATAAAAAGATTCAAAGAAAGACTGAGAATCAGCCATCTCTTTTTCCGGGATTGAAAGGGAGTGGAAGAAATGGCCTTTGCGAAGACATAATCGAGAGCGGTTGCGGATAAGAGCAATGGAACATAGATGACATTCCAGCAGGCATAAAAATAGAGACTAGCGGCAAGAAGAATGACCCAACGAAATCTGGAGGGCAAAGCATAATGGAGAATCAGTGCGGCTGCAATAAATATGGCAAATGGGGCTGAAGTTATCTGCATTTTTTATGAATAGGTCAGGTTAGCATAATATAGAGGGATGTGCCAGATTTTGAGAGGGTTTTTGAAGATTGCATTCAGGGGAAAGAGGGTGATAATATAACTTCTCAACGGCGGTAGCCTGTCTTAATGATCGACCGGAAGACTGATCAGTGAAAATGAAAGAGGTTTATGAAATGGTTGTTCAAGCGAGGGAGGAGTCATGGTGCAACGCTCCATGAAAATCATCAGTATCATTGGAGCGCGGCCTCAGTTCATAAAAGTCGCACCGATCGCCGGGATTCTTCGGGACGAACAGAATGTGATCAACGGTGTCAAAATGACCCACAAAATCATTCACACCGGACAGCATTATGACTACTTCATGAACAAGGTTTTCTTCGATCAATTGGACATTCCGGCTCCGGATGTGAATCTTGAAGTAGGATCCGGTTCACACGCGGTTCAAACCGGGAATATTCTTCAAAAGGTGGAAGGCTGCTTGATCGAAGATGAACCAAACCTGGTGATTGTTTACGGAGATACCAACTCAACCCTGGCGGGCGCTCTGGCGGCGGCCAAACTGCATATTCCCGTGGCCCATGTCGAATCAGGCCTTCGAAGCTATAATCGGCGCATGCCTGAAGAAATCAATCGGATTTTGATCGATCACTGTTCGGATATTCTTTGCGTCCCGACGGTCAACGCCTTTCGCATTCTAAAAAAGGAAGGTTTTGATAACTTCCTGTTCAACGGCAAACTTGCTCCCGCTCCCGATGAGGATTGGGGGCCATTTCCTGAACATTTTCCTCTGGGCGTCAATATCGGGGATATGATGTATGATGCGGTGCTCTTGAGTATGGAGGTGGCGGAAGAGAAATCACGGATTATGCAGAAACTTAAGCTTGAACCTCAAGGGTACATCCTGGCCACTCTGCACAGGGCGGAAAATACGGACGATCACAAGAGGCTGAGAGAGATCGTTCATGCCTATCGTGAGATCTCTTTATTGAAACCTGTCGTTTTCCCCGCTCATCCGAGAACACAAAAAATCCTGAAGACTCTGAACATCGATCTATCCGGCTCAAATATTCATTTGATGGAACCGGTGGGATACTTTGACATGTTGATCCTGCTTCGGAATGCCTGGAAACTTCTGACGGATTCCGGAGGCATGCAGAAGGAGGCCTATTATTTGAACGTCCCCTGCATCACGTTGCGGGATGAAACGGAATGGGTGGAAACCCTTCAGGATGGAAAGAACGTTTTAGTCGGATCTGATTCTGAGCGGATTTTATCCGAGACAAATAAACCGTCCCTTCGGCAAAAGAATTCTGATGCAGACAATCCTTTTGGAGACGGCCGCAGTGCATCCCGGTTTCTCAAACTCATCACAGAGATGGAAGGATTGAGGATCGAATGAAAAAACTGATTGTCATCATTCCGGCTTTTAATGAGGAGGCCACAGTTGCCCAAGTGATTAGTGATATTCCTTCTTCCATCGATGGGATCGATGAAATGAAGATCGTCGTAATCGATGACGGATCGACGGATGGAACGGCTGAGAGCGCCCGTTCGGCCGGCGCGGAGGTGATATCCCACCCCAAGAATCTGGGACTGGGAGTTTCTTTCCGTCGGGGGATCACAAGAGCCCTGGAGCTTCAAGCGGATATCATTGTCAATATAGACGCGGACGGCCAGTTCAATCCGAAAGAAATCCCGCAAATCATTGCGCCTTTATTGGAGGGAAAAGCGGAATTTGTGACAGGATCCCGCTTTTTGGTGAAGGATCCCAATTTTCATCTCTCGTTTTCGAAAAAATGGGGGAATCGTCTGATGTCCTGGATCATCAGCAAGATTGTCGGGAAAAAGTTTCATGATGTTTCCTGTGGCTATCGAGGATATTCCAGGGAGGCGGCTCTTCGAATGAACCTGTTCGGTAAGTTCACCTATACGCAGGAGACATTCATCGATCTGGCGTACAAAGACGTTCCCATAATGGAGGTTCCCGTCAAAGTCCGCAGTGAACGCGAATTCGGAAAGTCAAAGATCTCATCCAATCTTTTCCAGTACGGTTTTCAAACGATTAAAATTATCACCATGGCCATCCGTGATTACAAACCGATGAAACTCATGGGATTTATCAGTCTGATCCTGGCGACATTCGGTCTTGGCCTGGCCATATTTTTCATTGCGCATTACATCCGGACCGGCCTCTTCAAGCCCCATACCTGGGCGGCCTTTGTTTCAGGGACGCTTCTTCTGCTTTCCCTTTTCTTTTTGATCATCGGAATTTTCATGGAAATGTTCAGCCGTATGCGCATCAACCAGGAACGGCTGCTCTATTTCGCCCGCAGAGATGCCTTTGAATCAAAGAAGAAAGATTGACCGGATTTCCAGTCATGAATATCCTGTTTGATATCGGCCATCCGGCCCATGTCCATCTGTTCAGGCATTTCATTCAGTATTTAAAAGAACAGGGTCACACCATCGTTGTCGCTTCGAGGGACAAGGATATCACCGTTCAATTGCTCGACGCGTATGGAATTGATCATGTGTGTTTGAGCCGCATGAAAAAAGGAGCTCCGGCCATGCTGCTGGAACTTCTGAAAAGAGACGCCTCTGTATTCAACCTGCACAGGCGGCATGGATTTGATCTCGCATTCGGGACATCCGTTTCCATCGCCCACCTTTCCGCCGTTTCCTCCGT
>JBDRSZ010000489.1:0-3534 GCA_043824415.1 bacterium
GGATCAACTCGGAACAGCACAGAAAAAGAGAAAACATCGGATTAAATTGAAGAGAATTAAAAAAAATCTGAGACAAAATCATAAACCAATTTAACGATGTTTTTTAATTTCAGTGTTTCACTCCGTGTTCATCTGTGGTTAATAAATTAATCAGACTAATTTAGGAGGTTACCATGCAAGGTCTTATTACGTTAGTAGTCATTGGTCTTTTTATTTTGGCCAGTGCGATTCGCGTCCTGCGCGAGTATGAGCGGGGGGTTATTTTCCGGTTGGGACGTCTGGTCGGTGCCAAGGGGCCCGGTTTGATCATCCTCATTCCCATCATCGACCGGATGGTCAAGGTGAGTCTCAGGACTGTGGCCATGGACGTGCCGCCCCAGGATGTAATCACCAAGGATAATGTCTCTGTGAAGGTGAATGCGGTCGTCTACTTCCGCGTGATCGACGCCGGAAAGGCCATCGTCGATGTGCAGGATTATCTGTACGCCACGTCGCAGTTAGCCCAGACGACGTTGCGGTCGACCTTGGGACAGTTCGAGCTGGACGAGCTCCTGTCGGAGAGAGGTAAGATCAACGAGAACCTTCAGGTGATTTTGGACACGCACACCGATCCCTGGGGGATTAAAGTTTCTTTGGTTGAAGTGAAACACATCGACCTGCCCGAAGAGATGAAGCGGGTTATCGCGCGCCAAGCTGAGGCCGAGCGCGAGCGTCGGGCAAAGGTCATCCACGCCGAGGGCGAATTGCAGGCTTCCAAACAGTTAGCCGAGGCTGCCGCCAACTTGGGGAAAGAACCGTGCGCCATTCAACTCCGCTTTCTCCAGACTCTGGTCGAGGTGGCTGCGGAGAACAACTCGACGATGATCTTCCCCGTTCCCATCGACTTGTTCGAGCCTTTCCTGAGGAAGGCATCCGGTGACACAAAGAAATATCCCCATCAGGCAGAATAACGCGTGAGAGGAGTCTGTATGAGAGACTGGAAGCGGGTGAAATCCGCGACGGAATGGGGATTCTTTTTCGGTATCCTGTCCTGGCTTTTGGCTACGGGAATCACGAATGAAACTCCCGCGGCAGGAGTCTGGGGAATTATTTTGTCCCGAACCGTCGTCGGTTTCATCATCGGTTATATCAAATGGAAATCCCCCTGGTGGATGAGAGGCTTGATCATCGGAGGCGCTCTGAACCTCATTTTCGGCTTGGTCGTGAAAATCCCTTTAGGTGACGCGGTACAGAGCATAACCTTCATGTGGGCTCGCGGGTTCTGGCTGATGTTGATTACCGGTATCGGTTTCGGTCTTTCAACAGAGCTTGCATTGCGTTATCGAGATATTCGATCCAGATCGGACAAACGTCCACCCTGGTGGACTATTTTTACATAGTAGAGAATTATTCGAGATGGCGGCTGAATACCGTAAGTGTTGATTGATCTTCATCCCGATGGGTCCGGATTCGATCTTTAACTTGCCGGTTCAGTATATACCGGACCCGTTTTGGGAGCCTGCCTGAGATAGGCAGGTTCTGCTTTGCGGGGAATCTAAAACCATCCCGATTTATCGGGATGGTCGTTATTTGGAGGTTGCTTGGCGTTTTCGATTCAACCCGTACAAAATCGGAAGGATTTGAGAGCGTTCATCCGGCTGCCGTACAAGCTGTACCGCGATGATTCGATCTGGGTTCCTCCGCTGCTCCTGGAAGAAAAGAAGAAGTATTCGGAAAAGACTAACCCGATGCTTTCCCACTGCGATGTTCGGCTCTTTCTTCTCCTCCAGAACGGAAAGGCTGTGGGACGGATCAGCGCGTTCATCGACCGGTTGGCCGTGGAACATTGGAGAGAGAATGTCGGGCTGTTCGGTTCTTTCGAGTGCATTGACGACGTGGACGCATCACAACTCCTTTTGGATGCTGCGCGGTCGTGGCTCCGTGAACGCGGAATGGCGAAGATGCGCGGCTCGTGGAGTTTCGCATCGCAGGAGTGGGGGATTCTGGTAAAGGGATTCGACTCTCCCCCGATGATCATGGCTCCGTACAACCCGCCGTTCTACAATGTCCAGATGGAATCGTTCGGTCTGAATAAAGTGAAGGACCTGATGGTCTATGAGCTGGACATGAAGGATGGATACGAGCTGCCGGAGCGTTTTTTAAGGATGACCGATCGGATCGCGGAGAAGTATGGTGTGACGGTCCGGTCCGTCAACATGAAACGTTTGGAGGAGGACGTCAAGACGATCGTGGACGTGGCCAACGCTTCGACGAAGGACAACTGGGGGTTCATTCCCGTGACGGATGAGGAAGCCCACGACATGGCCAAGTCGCTCAAGCCGGTCGTGGATCCGGATGCCGTAATGATCGCTGAAATCGACGGTAAGCCCATCGGATACCTCATCGGCCTGCCCGACATCAACATTATTCTACGAGGACTGAACGGTCGGCTCTTTCCCTTCGGATTCCTAAAGCTCCTCTTCGGATTGAAGAAAATCCGTCAGTACCGGATCTGGGCTTTGGGTGTGATTCCTGAGTATCAGAGAAAGGCCATCGACACGTTGTTTTACAGACGGCTGTATGATGTCCTTTCACCGAAGAGGCCGGACCGGATCGAGGCCAATTACGTGCTCGAGGATAATATGGTGATGAATAATCCGATCCTTAAAATGGGATTCAACGAGGTGAAGAA
The DNA here is from genome assembly GCA_043824415.1 of bacterium. GTDB lineage: Bacteria > Zhuqueibacterota > QNDG01 > QNDG01 > DSAB01 > JBDRSZ01. The sequence continues at coordinate 2,672 of JBDRSZ010000489.1, forward strand.
GTACCGAGTGTATGAGATGGATCTTTGAAAGAGGATGGGATCTGTCCCAATGAAACATTCCAATAAATGGGCGGTTTGTTCGTTTACAGATTGAACCTTTTGGGATCCATGTCAAAGTTCAAATGACAAATCAAGTCCAAAATCCCAAGAAAACAAAGTTGCATTATTCAGATGAAGGAAGTGCCGCCGGTCAAGCGAGAGAGAATATCTTTGTCTGAGAGAAGTCGAATTTCAATACCTGTTCCTCGGACTCGCGGGAGGGCTTCTCTGGAGGAAGCGCTGCGAGGGAGGAAGTCGGACAATTGCTTTGGTCCGCTCAGGGGCATCGCTGATGTGGGCAGGCTTCATCGCTCCTGAAAGTAAGTGAAAAGGATGGCAAATCGAATGGAAATATCCAGACGTCACTTTATCAAACGGTCTGCGGCCTTGACAGCCGGAGTGTCGTTGTTTCCATTGCCAGGTCTTTTACGATCCCAGGAAAGACAGACTCGGAAAGAAGCCCGCTATTATCGAAAGATGGCGGATGGATACGTCCAGTGCGAACTCTGCCCGAGGGAGTGCATCGTCGCACCCGGGAAGCGGGGGTACTGTGAGGTGCGCGAGAATGTGGACGGGACGTACTATACACTTGTCTACGGACGGATCGCGTCGGCCCACATCGATCCCATCGAAAAAAAGCCTTTCTATCATTTTCTGCCCGGGAGCATGGCTTTATCGATTGCCACAGCGGGATGCAACGTGGACTGCAAGTTCTGCCAGAACTGGGAGCTGGCCCAGAGGAGGCCGGAGGAGATTGGGAGCACGGCGTATTTGCCGGAAGAAATCGTGTCCTATGCGATGAGGACCCGAAGCTCATCGATTGC
>JBDRSZ010000490.1:0-15843 GCA_043824415.1 bacterium
AGCATCGTACCCACAGCTGGCCATCATAGAGAAATAACGCCCGTCAATCCACCCAAGATCGATTTTTCGCTTCGATCTTCTTATGATAGTCCGGGCGGCATCCACCAAATTCATCGGATACCCCAGTTCTCTGGCCAAGACGTTGCTGCCGCCGATGGGGAGAAGACCCAAGGTCACATTCCTGCCTACAATGCCGTTGATCGTCTCATTGGCGGTCCCGTCCCCCCCTACAGCAATCACCGCGTCGAATCCCTCTTGAGCCGCCTTCCTCGCCAATGGAAGGACTTCATTTGGGCCTTTCGTGAATGTGACTGACAGCTTGAAACCGTTCTCCCGGAGAATCTTAATGGCCGGCCTCAACTGCCGCTTCAGCTTCCCGGGATTCGAATCTGGATTGACAATGACTTTGGTTTTAATGATCTGATGGGGCATCTATTCATTATACTTAATTGCCCGCCAAATGTCAATATATTTTTGGGACAAATAAAAAGGGAACCGTTCATCAGAAGGTTCCCATGAGAAATCATGATGTTATAGTCGAACCAAAGTGGTTTTCGGATTTCACAATCTGGTCCTCTCCTTTTTTCAAGGAGAGGATTTAGGTGAGGTCTCCGATAAAAATCCAAAAACCACTTTGTGCTGAGTATATTCAATCTATAGTCACAAGCGCAGTCTCATCCACCCCCCGTCGATCTCCCGCCAAACCTCCCAATCCTTCCCGTTCTTCTGTCCACCACATACAATCGAAGGCCGGGTCCGTACCCCCGAACCGCCAAACCGTATAACCATCCTTTTTCATTTCCGGAAGGCACGACCGTTTCTAAATAAATACCGTTCTGGTCCATCAAATGAATTCCGTTTCGATCCGCAACGAAAATGTGCGGACTTTCATAAATTTTTTCTCCCTCCACGTCCAACCCCTCGGAATCCTCCGCAATCGCAATGCGTGTAGGAAACATGAACTGGACAGTTTTTCCGGCATCCGCAGGATTATTCGTTCCGAATCCGCCGAACGAACGGACAAACGATCCATCCTTCTGGAATACCGAGATTCGATGATTCCCCCAATCGACAATATAGATGTTTCCGCGAGAATCGACGGCTATACCCTCAGGACTCATCAGTCGTTCTATCTCCTCAGGGAAAATGAGCGGGAATTCTCCCTCCTTTGAGACCATCGCATCGTTCCTGTAAAGCAATAAATTCTCCATTCCGCTGTGAACGACCAAGTACCCATCAAGCCACTTTGAATATACAAAATCCCTGTAAACGACATCCGACTGAAAATCTTTGTATAGGAACGACGTCTGGGAAAGGGTCGCCCCCTCCGAGTGCATCACAATATTCGCATCCAGCCGTTTCGAAAAAACGACGGTATCCACGCCCGCCTCAACACCTGTTCCCTGATTATCAAAAAGGATTCTTCTTGACAGCGGAATCACCAATTTCTCAAGGCCCGGACGGAGAAAGGAATACTCGTAAACGTACGGATAATATCCATCCCCTTCGACCCGAATCTTCACGGCCTGACTCATCGGAAGCGAAGCTTTTTTATAGAATCCGTCTTCGTCTCTTTGTATCGGGACGCCGTCTAAACTGACAGTGACTCCGCCGGCATCGCCGTCTTTTGTGACGACACGAATCTGCAAGCCGGAAGCGATGGCTCCGATCCTTTCCCAGATGTTGGCAGTCACAGCATCGAAAGCGTATCGTCCGTACCGCGACGCCTGAAGTCTGAACGCAGAGGGATACAATGTCCTCATCGACTTTCCAAACTTCAGAAGAAAATTGACTCCTTCCTCCCAATATTGTCTCCGAATGTATTCCGGGTCGGCAAACCGCTCTAAAGAGACCTTCACACCGTCCACCATCGGAACATTTTCCGGGAAGGCGACATTCTCGATACGGATTCCATTCAGCGACGCCGCATTTCCCGATGACCCGCAGCTTTGAATTCCTGCCGTTGCATTGTTGTACCAGAAAGCCCCCTCGCTCTTTCCCTCGGTCTTCTGCACAACGATCTCGTAACACCGCCGCGCCGCATGATCGTTCCCCTGATTCCGGAAGATTTCCCCTAAATAATATACAGACCTTAGACTTTGAGCGTCGTTGATCAGCTGGACAAAAATCGGTTTCGCCCTCTCATAGACTCGGTTCATCCGATCCGAATTGGATTCGTGCTTGGCTGCCGCAAAATAACTGCGTGCCTGAACGTACATCCCCTCGTATCGATAATTTCCTTCCGATCCCTTAAGCATGTCCGCCGCGGTAATATAGAACTGCCGCTTATCCTGAGCCGACTCTTGAATTTCCGCCCTCAGGAACATCGACAGACCCTGATAGAACGAAGTTTCTAAAGAACGCCGTTCTTCTGTGATCTGGAAAAGCTTATCCAAATAGAGCAAATAGGGAACTCTTTCCTGACCCGTCACGCGAGTCGCCCGTATGAGCATATTACGGATGAGAATGAACGCATCCTTCAGCTTGTCTTCCGTCGTCGGCGCCCGTAGAATTTGTCTCCATATCGATTCCCCCAAGCCGACACGAACAAGCTGGAGCAGAAGCCGCTTCTGTTCCTGGATAAATTGCACCCGTGGATCGAACGCTTCGATCGCATTCCGAAGGCCGGCAAGGGTATTGAGGTTGGCTGCATTCTTGTCGAAACTGAGAAGCAGCATTCTGTATCGGGCATCTTCCCGAAGAACGCTCATCCTCGGGTCGGACGCCAGACTTGCGGATTCTCTCAAGAATCGGTCGAATGAACGTTCACTCTCCGTTTCGTTGGCGATGAATTGAGCCCACCCCATCCAGTACCAGGCCTCTGGATTCGTTCCGGCGGCCTGGGCGTAAAAACTCGTCCTCGCATCTGTGAGCCTCAGAAAAGACTCGTTGTCGATCGGAGTAGTGTAGTCCCGACTCGCCTGCAGAAATGCTTTTTCTTCACGAAACTCGTCCCAGCGAAGACTGTCCAAGGAACTGTTGAGCCGCTGTTTGTACCGATCTTCGCCGGATAACAGATAGAGGTCTAAAAAGCGCACTGACCTCCCGTACACGGCGATCGGTTCAAGCGTGTTTCTCATCTGCCGGTCCATCGCATTAAGAAGGGAAGCATAATCGACGCGTAAGAACGCTTCTGCGGACGTTTCTGCCTGGGTGGCCTTTTTCTCAGCATCCCGAACGCGCGCGAACAGGTTATCGGGCATCCTCTGGTACACCCTGCCCCGTTCTATCAGCACATCCCCCATCTTCAACCGGGCACACGTGCGCAGATAAACAGAGGCTCTGTTTAACGCCGATACACGACGAAATGCATTCTCAGCGTTCTTCAAGTGATCGACAGCTTCCTGAGCAAGCTCCCCTGCCTGTCCCACATTGGCGGACAGATGCATCTGAATCCGCTTCCAAGCGGCCATGCGGAGGTTGACTTCTCCGACCATCGTAAGCGAATGAATAGACAAGGAATCATCCCTGGAGGAAGATACATCCGTGAACCCGCTCCTGGCCCTTTCTAAAGAAACAAGAGGATCGGCTTCCAATTCGGCCAGCCGAAAGGAACACCAGGCCCATTTGTACCTGGCCTCATCCGACTTCTCCGGATAAAGCGTCCGTAAATCCGTCTGCTGATTTGCCCGATTCAAATAATCCAGACCCTCTCTGAAGCGTCGAGCCGCCTCCGAAGGAACATTGTCCTCCAGACCCATATTGTAGTAACACTCGCCCATGTAATAGTAGGCGATGCCGCGTTCCGACGTATACGCATCCGCCCACTTGACGAGTGTATCGACGGCCGCCTGGTACTGCCCGCGGTTGAAATACTCCAAAGCTCCCGACTTATAAAACTGCTGGCCTATTCCGTTCCCGGCCGCCAGCAAGATGAACAAAAACGCCGAACGTATGAAACGCATTCGGTAATCCTCACTTTTTTTGAAATAATGCAATTAACAATCCCTCGAATTTCTGATATGTTTAAAACGAACCGACGACCTGAATGTCGGACGTTTGTATTCCTTCAATTAAATGCATCCTGCCGTCGTAGATGGGAATGTGACCGGGGATATCCGTCCTCCGGTTGAGATCGCTCGTATCGATGAGCAGCTTCTTCCCCTTGGACGGGAGATTAAACCAGAATCGGATCGTACCCGATTTAAACGGTGTGTAAATCCACGTTTTCAATACGCGTTGAATCATCATTCCCGCCTCGGTATGCCCCCCCATCAGCACGTCCTTCTGGGAAAAAAACAGCCTGCCTTGATTGTCGATCTCACACGATATTTTCACGTCCGTGTGCGGATCCACGACCTGAAGTTGCCGCCAGTCCAGCGTGCGAACTCCCGCTTTCGTTAGATCGATGGCGAAAACGAGGGGTTCGATCGTCGGTCCCGAAATGACGATCCCCTGCACTCCGGGCCTCTGCGGAATTTCCAGCATCTCCTCCATCTCCATCATAGGAATCCGCACATCGTCGAACGGAAGTCTCCACAGAACGTATTGGCGCCAAGCGATCAAAACCATCCCGAAGACGACAACACCCAAAAGGGATTTCAATAGCGTCGATTTTTGAAAACGGATACTCATCAAATATAAATGCCTAAAAATCGATCCTAATATTCTGTTTCTGTCTCCCCCTCGAATCACTTTCGACGACCGTCCAAATACGCTTGCATCGTCGAATATCGTCCAGCGTGCCCCCCACACACCCGTATTTTATATTTCTGTAGGATGTGTCCGATATCTTTGTAATGACTTCAATGACCCTGTAATACGGAATCCAGTTCGGACAGCGGATCAGCACGAAAAATTTAATATATGGGTCTGCGTCGGCACGCAATCGCAACCGATCTAAATTCGTCATCAGTTGATCGAAGGTGATCACATGCCGGTCCAGAAGCTCTGTTAGAATCCGATCCCTCAAACTGGACGGTGAGAGGAAGCCAAAATTTTCCTCAACATCGGCCACGACGGAAGAGGCGTTCTCATCCAACCAGAAAACCCGCAGCTCGTCGATAAACTGCACAACAATCTGAGCACGCCCCAAAGTATTTTCTGGCGTCGGGACATAAAGTCCTCTCTCCTCAAACCGCATGCGAATGACGAAACTCGTCACCAAGAAAAACACCAGAAGAATGAATATCATGTCGATGAGGGAAACGAGCTCCACCCTCTGTTTCTGCTTCTGCTTCACCTTAAAAGCCATACGTCACCTCTCTGCCCATGAATGTGCGAAGCATGAACCGAGGGATCGTATCGCCATAGGCGCTGCACTGCTCCATAATAAAATTCATGATCCGGAACTCAGTATCCGCCACTGCCCGTATCTCGACGGCATTCGTCGGATCTGGTTTGAAGAAATAAGTCTCCTTATGCTCACGGATGGCCCGACGAATTAACCGACAGGGCCGAGTCCGTGCAAACTCTCCATCGCTCAAATCAATAAAATCCTCTGGAAAGACCGCAAATAGAGAATCCGCAATCGCCTTCGTCTTCGCCTCCTGAAGCGTCAGTGAGTCTTTCACGGAGGGCCTAAGCACGAATAGAATCTTCGGACTGTCTTGATCCTCATTATCCACATGCTCGATCTGAAACAGAAGCGTCTGCAGCACTTCATCCAACGCTTCCGATTCTCGGCTCTTCGTCTCCGGGAGATCAAGATCAAAGTCGCGATTCCCTTTCTTCTGCGTCTCAACCTTGGCCTGCGATATGGAAAGAGTCACCAAGGAAAAGATAAGAAGAAGAAAGATGATATCGATCAGACCGGGTAGGCTGAGTTCCTTCTTTTCTTCATTCCTGCTAAACGCCATAGAACACCAAAAATCCAGTCCTATAATTTCTCAGAGACATAGACATACAGTTCTTCCCATTTCGAGTAAATCCACTTCAGTTTTCTATCGTACCAATAGTAGAGCATCATCATCGTGACGCCGATGGCAAGCCCCTCGATCGTCGTCCAGAGCGCTTCATAAATGCCTCCCGCCAGCCTTTTCACGAGCTCCGTCTGCGTGATATCCCTCCCCAGGAAAGTGAGCTGTGCAAACGCGTGGGAGATGCCCGTAGCGGTTCCGAAAAGCCCGATCAGGGGAGCCATCGTTCCCAAATTCCAGAGCCAATCCAAAACACTCTTCCGTCTCAGCCGCTCCAATTCTGAAGAGGCGCGATTCTCGATGGCGCGGTCCACCTCTCTCGAAACCTCCAGCCAGTGGAAACCTCCCAATTCATGATTATCGAGACCTGCTCGGATGACCTTAACACTTGGATACTTCTCCAAATCCGACGCATTGATATACTCGATCAAATCATGAATCTCCTTAGTTCCCTTATCCCTCCAGAATTTGACATTCGCGCCCTCGATATCATTGACTGCGACATTATCCCTCATCGACAATTCAACGCGGATATTTTGATTGGCCTGTATAATGAGGTCCCGCCACTTCTCTATGATTTCCTTAAACTTCGCCGATTCCTTCTTACGATAGATCTCATCGTATCCGCCTAAAATCACACCCTTCTCAAGCGGAAAAACACGCCCCAACTGAATATAGCGCCTGCAGAGAATAAGCCATATAAAAAGACCCGCCAGGAAAAAATACCAGTTGATGTAGAAGGCAACCTTACCCGCGATCGTCGATTCATCGAAATGACTCCCTCGGCCGATGATTGTTAGCGGAAACCTTCCGTTCAAAGGAAACCAATGATACCAAGCAGTCGACGGCCCATCCGCAGACGCGCTCAGACTCTTTCCCGACATCGCAGAGGCCGTATCCGACACAGCGGCACGACTCCCATTCCGGTAGCCCTCCACGTAAAAACCATACTGGACGCCCGTCCTCAAACCGTCGAATGTGTAGAAATTCCCCTCCACATCATTCGAACGTTTCTGGTCTGTGGGATCGTTCTCCTCATAGCAGACAACGCGGTAAAGCGAGAATGAAGAAACATCCGCAGGAATCCACTCCTCGTCTTTTTCCGCGTAAATCTCCCACGTGACCGTACAGTCGGCGGATCTGGGGATGCCGAGCCAGTTGTCATGGACGATTCGGCTCACATCGGAGATGTGTATACGGAAAACATCGTCTTCTCCCTTCGAAGTCCCCGCGAACGCAATCAGGCCCATGAACAAGATAAAAAAGACCGACCTTTTTAAATGTTTGATAACCGTCATTACGATGTCCTCCATCGAAAAGCAAACGACTCCATCACAAATAATACATCATATTAAAACGCTGCCACTTCATCCAAGTGCCCGTATAATCATCACGGACATGCCCGAAATGAAATTTCATCGGGAGACGATGAAAATCGAATTCCACGCCTAAAAACCGAAACGGACCCACGATATGGTTCGGGATGATCCACCGGATTCCGAATTCCCATCCCTCGCCCAAGAATGTCCTGAGTTCATCCCCCTTCTCAGAATAGCGGATGCGATAAACGGGCAGCCAGCTGCTCTGAATTGTGATGTATCCTCCGGGCATGATCGCCAGATCGCAACCCACACCGATTGAAGTGAGTGTGCTCGTGTAATCCTTCAGCCCTAATGAAAACCAGTGGGACTCGAATTCAACCTTGGGATAAACAGCTGCGTACAGCCATTTTAAAGCTCTGATTCGGGTGGATAGGCCGCAGCCAAGCCCGATCTGAGACAGAAAGATGAGTCTCTCCTCACATTGCATCGAACGTATCAAGAGTCCATTCTGCCGAAAAACGAGACTCATATCGGAAAAGCTTCGCAACTGGGTTTTGTTATTAATGTCGGCCAGAAACGTCCTGTACTCCGATGTTTGGAATCGATGATTGTACTGAAACCGAACGGCATACGATGAATTCCATTTGTCCACATCTTCATCGCTCCTGGGCAGTCCTACATCGAACTGCCAAATATCCGAAGACGATACATTCCCATCCGCAAGGTAGACAGTCACCCTCCAGAAGTACGTTCCGTGCCGGCGGAAAACTTTCCGGCAATCATCCAGTCTGAGCAACCCTCTCCCCCCGACGAATTCCTCAGGAGGGATTGTGTAGGTCCTCTCAAACCCATCCCTCTTCGACCAGAACGACACCTCGCAACGCCGTACCGCAGATCCTGCGGAATCCGAAGACGCCTCTACCCGCCACACAAAAGTGATAGGGCCTTCTACCATGACTGACTTCTTACCCGGAGAGATAAGATGGACACCTTCAGTCGATCGCACAGTACTCCCGAAACAAGCACACGCAGTCCCGTATAACAACAGTGCCAAAATATTTCGAATCGAACAATTTCGCATTTTCAAATCGGATCCATTACGAAGCATCTACGGATCACTGACGCGCCGGCCAGCGATGCATCTCGAAGTACTGTTCTAAAAGACGCTGGACCAAATCATCCAATCTCTCCCAGTTCTTCGAATCCAGGGCGTCGATCAGCGCATTCGCCGACTCCGCCATCAGGATTCCATGCTCCAATCCCGGATAGAATCGCTGGGTTTTCAACATCCAGGATATGCCCTCTTCATAGTGCTTCAACAGAAGATGACAGATGCCCATCAGAGTGACGGCGTCATCCACGATATAATCATCTCTGAAAATCGGATACCGCGGATAATCGGAATTCAAACGGTTCGAATAGTTTTTAAGCACAATTTCCAGCGTCGTCAAGGCGGATTCGTACTGCCCATTCCTGATAAGCGCCTCGCCGATCCCCAAGAAAGACAGGCATACCATGCTTTTTGAATCCTGCTCCGTTTCGTAACGCTTCACCGCATCGCTGAACATCTCGATCGCACCTTCCCAATCTTCCATCGATTTCTCGCACACGCCTCTCAGGAAAAACGACCTCAACGAGGCCTGCTCCACTTCCACGAGTACAGCTGCTGCTTCCTCCATTCGATGGGCGATGATCAGAGACTCTCCGTAATTCAGGAGCTCTTCATCGTTCATGACATGTTCAGGCTTCTGGAACTGAGAAGCATATTCGTCGGCGGCATCCGTCGCTTTCTTCCTTGCCCTCTCGATCCTTGTCTGCCTGAGGAGATTTTTGGCCTCCTCGAACAGCCAATCAGCCTTTCCCAAGCCGCCTGTGAGGTCATAATATCTTCTCGCCCGGGTGCTGTCTTCCATGCCGACGAGTGTTTCCGCCGCCTCCGAAACGAACGCGTTCGGGTATTCAGAAAGGATCCTGTAGAGATATTTTCGTCGTTCATTCATGTTCGCATCTTCTCTGTCGGCGGCCGCTTTAAAGTGTGCGGCATCTAATTTTCGGCCCATCTGGACCGTCAGGAACAAACGGTTGTCCTCCGGCAGATACGGATGGAACCCGTACGTATAATCAATCCTCACCAGAGCGGACGACGTGAACGGTAACGACAATCCCATTCCGAGCGACATCCCTTCACTCTGATTGTTGAAACCCATTCGGGGAAACAGGGCCAAGCCTTCTATGGATAACGGAATATTCCCCTCGATGCCAAAGTACTTGCCCGCCTTGGTTCGGCTCGACAGTTCATGATCGAAAACTGTCAGTATTTGTGTGTTGCCCACGAAACTGCGAAGCGATTCCCACGTCGCCGGTATCCAATCCTTCAGTACCCAACGATAACTCAATCCCCAACGAAAAATCCTGGGAAAATAATCCCACTGACCTTCCGTCATCGTCCATCTGGGCTGAAGTGCATTCTGCACGATGAAACCCAGCCGCAGAGGCACCAGATACCGGAGTGAGAATACACGGAAGATGGGAGCATGGATGGGCTGAAAAGTGAATCCCACATCTATCCCCCTCGACCAGTCACGACGGATATCTCCGATGTCCATGGATGGAGAGGATTGCAGTCCGGAAAATTGTTGGCTCATGAATTTAACACTCACGCCGTACCTCAGGATGCCCCACGACCCGACTTCCTCCCTCGACCACGCCGCAAGAAACGCATTCTCGCCGATGTCAAAATTCCCGAGCAAATAACCGTCATTCCGCCGTTGTTCATAACCCGTCGTCGTCAACCCGATCCATCCGAATCCCCATGCAGTCGCCGGCCCGAAAAGAAACTTCAGAAACCCGTTGCGGATGCCGCCTCCGAGACGAGGAAAAACAGCCCCGAAATGGGCGTACTGGCTGTCGAAATAAAGGTTCGAATACATCGTCGCCAGCTCGATCCTCTTCGCACCCACCAGACCTGCCGGATTCCAATAAATTCCGCTCGCATCATCGGCGACCGAAACGAAAGCTCGCCCCATACCTAAAGCGCGCCCGCCGATTCCGTACCGAAGAAAAGAACCCGCGCGACCCCCGTCACCCTGGGCCCAAACAACAGACGCTGACCAGACAGCAGCACAAATGACGATTTTACGGATCGTTCCTCTCATCATACTCTCGAATTAAATTGGATCTATCTCAGCACTGCAATCTTGCAGTACGTGCGCTCATTCTGATGAAGGACGCAGATATACCCGCCCTTAGACACCAGATCTCCCCGGTCGTTCCTTCCATCCCACTCGAAAAATCCGACCGATGCCTCTTTATTCAAAATCCTGACCAAATTCCCGAAAGGATCGAAAATGCGCGCTTCTGTAATATCGGGAACAGTCGACGTAATCGTCGACACTTCCCCCTTATCGGGAAAGAACGGATTGGGGAAACAGACCATTTCCTCGTGCTCCCACCAGAAAAACCGTTCAGACATCATCGTCGAGGGTTGGTTCGCGACATCGACCGCCCACACTGTTAAAGTGATCCATTCATGTTCCGGCGCGTACATGGTATAAGGAACCGTGATATCTACATCGAACCGCGGAGGCACGATATCGTACAGAAAAATCTTGTCCACGCTGGCGCCTTTTTCGTTGAAAGCAATCTGCATCAGTTTACCCGAATCCGGATCGGTCGCTGTGACGCGAACCTGAATCGTCCTGCTGTCAACCCACCGTTTTTCTCCGCTGACCTTCAGATTCAGGATCTGCAACGCATTTATCGTCGGGTAACTGATATCCTGAATCGACCACACTGCATCCGACCACACACTCATGGCATATGTTCCATCCTTATTACGGACATAATAGCGCAGGCTGTACGTTATTTTTATTCCAATGGGCAACTCCGTGAACATCGCTGAATCGACGTCCGCATCCACGAATCCCCAAAGTTCGGTCTCATCATAACTGGCCTGAACCTCAAAAAACAGGAGCGTCATCCCGAGGGAACTCACGAGGTTTTTCAGACTGTCGCTATTCCAGTAAATCGTGTTGTCCCGGGTCCAAGTATACGGAGGTTCTGCGTACAACTGCGGCGCAGGAAGGGTCGAATCCACATCCGCAGACATACTTTGAAAAAAGGATGCAACATTCCGCGGAGTCTTCCACGCCTGAACCCGCTGACCATCCACCTGAAACGCCATCGACTCCACATACGGAACAAACAGCAGCCACCCACAAATCCACGCTCCCATAGAATGCCTTTTTTTCATCGATCGCTCTCCAATCCTCGCGGATTAAACATCCGCCGCCCATTACTTGATCATCATCATCTTGAATCGTTTCTGGAATACATCGCCGCGGTTTGTCTTGGCCACAAGATGGCACAAATAAATACCGGAAGCGGCGTTCCTCCCCAACCTATCCCTTCCGTCCCACACAACGGTGTACGAACCCGGAGCTTTTTCCTCCTCAACCAACACATCAACCAGCGATCCGGCCACATTATACACGCGAATCTCCACAAAACTTTGCTGCGGAAGCTGATATGAAACCCTCGTCTCAGCGTTGAATGGATTCGGATAATTCTGATGAACCTCGAATTCGGCAGGGATGTCCTCTTCAATTCCCGTCTGCTTGCCTTCCTGATCGCCATTCTGACGCCGCGAGAAAAAGACGGCCGAAGACCATCCGCTCTCCCACAAGAGGCCGACCCTTGCCTTCACCCGGAACCAAGTCGTATCCGCGACGATGGCTCCCCAGCCCGTCGTGCATGCGAACGTCAAGTCGGTCATCCATCCGCTCCCGCAGAGGAGCCTGTCCACCACGCCGCCGTCCATCTCGTATGCCCAGCGGAAATGCCGGCGGTCCATAGCGATTTCAACATAATACTCTACACGGTTCGTATCATTCGGTACAGGCCGGATGGAGCACGATTTAAAACCGGTAGGAACCGGAGGATCGGGAGTCTTTACCCACAAATCCCTGCCGATCCATGCGCTCTGAGTTTCATTCCCGGCGCTGTCGACCGTCACCACACGCCAGCGATGTGGCGTATTCCGGACGATATCGGAAAACGTGTAATTTTGGCTGCCTGAAGGGACGACCGCCACTGTATCGACTTTTAACGAGAACTCATGGAGAATCCGATAGGATGCCACATTCGCAACGAGCGCATTCCAGTACACATTCCCGTCGGGCGGAGTCGTCACGCCCTCTTCACTCCACCGGAGGTTGACAGCGACCGTATCTGGATTTCTATAATAAGCTTCCGCAGAAGAAAGCAATAAATCCTTCACAGGCAACGGGAAGAATGGGTCATACACGACCTTCTTCATTCGGTAGAAATCCGTGGACCAAAGAAGCGGCGTTGGATGATTCCACCGATCCATCGCCGTGATCCGGCAATAAACCGTCCTGTTGTCCGCATTCACAGCATTCGGAATTTTTACATTCATCGTTCGATGCATCGGGTCCGCACGGAACCAGCCCGTTGTTTCCGTAAGTTCTCCCGCCGATGGAAACATGCGGCTGACACTGATCTCAATGCGGAGCATCACAGCGCCTTCTGTCGTGCTGTCCAGGGGAGTTCCGGCAAAATCCCTCCACATCCACGAAATCAAGAGAGAACCTGAATTGAAGTATCCCATCGTAAACGGATCGATCTCGGGGATGAAGGCAGCCCCCGTATCACAGATAGCCGACTGGCTGTTCTGAGCAAGGACTTGTCCCAAACTGTCCAATGCCGAGACCCGATATTCGTACCGTTGACCGTGCTCCAACCCTTGGCCCGCATCCATCGTCGATGTCACATTTCCGGGAACCGTCCAAAAGAGCGAGTCGCTGTTCCGTATTCTGCACACTTCAAAAAGGTTCACAGGCAACCGATCGATCAGAGTGTCCTCATCCCAACTGATGAATACCTGGCCTCTCGGCTGAGGCAGGACGAACAGCGAGTCCAGATTGGTCATGTTGACCGTATACGGTTGGGACCAGCTGCTCTCAGCATTTAGAGGAAATTCGGGAAATTCCTTAATTTCAAAAATGTAGTTGTGCCCGGCGGAGATCTCAACACGGTACGCTCCCACCGTCCCCTCCTTCATCGTGAAGGACGTATCATCGACCACATCATGTGCCGCATCCGTTAAATAAATGATATTGTCCAGTGTATCCATCGAGACTCTCACGCGCGTCCTCCACCATCCTGAGGCGCGCGTGGGCCTGGCCCGCTCCCATTGGATGATGATCACATCCGCGCCGTTATCGTTGCGGATTTCATGGCCGACGATGCGCGGCGGACGATTGCACACAGCCTGACCCGAATCGGAAAAAGTGCTCTTGCTGTCGAATACATTCAGCTTTCGAACCTTATAAGTATATTTCTCATACGCCACAAGTCTGTCGCCGGGTTCCCCGTACCGCTCATCAAAACCGTAGAAATCCGTCCATCGGACAGTGTCTTCTTTGGATTGCACGATCCCGACAAGAGAGGAGTCTCCGGATTCGTTCCATCTCCAGACCTCATAATCCACCGCATCCAGAGTCGGCCGCAACCACTGCAAATGAATATTACCCCGCCAATAATTCGGATCATTCCACACTTCAAGATTGAGGGGTGCACGATTGACTTCACGAATAATGATCTTATTGGAAGACCAGAGACTCGATTGATTCATCCGATACAGGACACGGGCCTTGATCCATGAAACTTCCGCAGTATCCAAAGGAACAGTGTATGTATCGCCTTGTTTATCAAAAACGACCTCCCTGCCGTTAACAGAAAAAACAACCTGTTTCACATCGGTCAAGTCAAAACGGTCGATCCGAAAACGAATCGCATTGCCCTTCACAAACGTCGTGTCTGATCCTGCTTGATGAATATTGGGAGATGCCTCGTCGGCGACAGTCAATGCGGGGGCCCAGAGCGCTCTTTGCTCGGCCTCCCAATCCGTGTTCATGAAATCACGCCTATTCCCGGCATTATCCTCGGAAACGATGCGATACTTGACGACCGGATTGAATATATTGCCCGCGAAGTCATTGCAAGAATCCGTAAAAGACGTTTTCAGAAAATTATCAGGAAGGAGTGGACGCTCTAAAAAATCCGTGTCGATTCCATCCACGCGGCGGAAGATTCGATACCTCTTCAACCCGCTCCCCCTGTCGACCGCAGGTTTCCATGACAAAGCAAGATGCCAGCGCGTGTATCCATAAATTGGATTCTGGAAATTCACGTCATCCACAACGGCATCGGTCTTCAAATTAAACACATCCTCGGGCGGGAAACAATCGGGAACGATTACAGGCAGCCGATCCGTCTGTACTATCCCGGAATTCGACCGGCGAAGTATTCGTCGGTGATACGTATGGTGATCCACAAAATTCAAATCGATTACTACGCCCTCAGCTTCGTGCGTGGCGTAATTAAAAATCCAGTACCGCCGATTCCGGTTAATAGGATGCCTCTGGAGCGTGTTGGGAGAGATCCAGCCGCTGTCAAAATACCGCATACCCACGTTCGGAGGATTAGAAAAGAAACTCGTGTCATCCCTTACGGCCATGAAGCGAACCTGCTCCTCCCAGCCGTACAGATTGATCCACAGTGTATCCATCGGCCCTTTGTGGAAGGAGTCCACGGATCCTCCGGACGGACCCGAGCCATCATCCGTATCATCGTCCGTCGGTGTGACCGTCACGTCGCCATCATTTAAAGATACACGGTTTGACCAGTCCCCATCGCCTTCGTTTCCAATTCGATCCACGGCGCGAACACGATACGTGTATCCATGACCCGTTTCGATGTAATCATTCCACGAATAATAACTCTCTTGACCGACTCCAACCATCACGGAATCTTTGAGAATTTCTACTCCTTCATCAACCGCTCGATATATCCGATAACCAAGAACTCCACTCAGGTCGTCCGTCACACTCTTCCACCACAAAAGGACTTCATCAATCTCTCCACGGACAGCAGCTTGGGGCTCAACAATCTTTTCCGGAGGCGTGTTGTCTTGAGTCGAATAGACGACATCCGTACAGAGAGTCAGTGTCTTTTTATCCGTCTCATACACACTTTTGGCGAAATATCCGTATGTATGGCCGTCCTTGAGTCCATCAAAAAAAGCAGTCTTCAAGTTTTCCGACTGTCCGGATTTGTACAGACGGCGTATCGATGAGATGAGGTTGGCTCGGTCTTCAGTGTCAAAACAGTACACATCCTGGACGATCCTTCGTACGCTGCCACTCTGCTCTGCAGGAAGCCAAGAAATCACGTTCGTCACTCCCCGGCTGTACCGAGTATTAAGGACATTGTCTGAAAAGCGGCTGTAATCCGGATAGAGTATAGGGAGCTTAAAAGTGGATTCGTCTAATTCCTTCACATTGATGATAACCTTGTAGTCATACACTTTCCACGTATTATATCCCGGGTCTGCGGGCGACTCTCCCATATACAGCACCGCCCATACAGTAAAAACAGAATCCTGCGCACGTGAGGAAGGATGAATCGTCACAATCTGTTCGATCGTAGATCCTCCGGGCGGAACGACCTGACCTATATCCTTCCATCCCTCCACATAATCAATCAAGTTGGGATGTACGGAACGCCATGCAGTCTCCATTTTTCCGAAATAATTTTTTGAGGACCCATTGCCTAAAAAAGCAATAAATTTCAGAGCGACG
>JBDRSZ010000491.1:0-14256 GCA_043824415.1 bacterium
TTCAAGTGTTGATAAGCCACGCCTAGCATAAAATCTGCATCCTTAAACACCATGTCTTTTTCGAGAACTTGCTTCAGACTCTCCACAGATTTTTCGTAATTCTCCACTCCCCCCTTTGCGAGATAATTCACACCCAAATTATACAGCGGGTCCAGATAATCAGGCTTTAACTCGATGGCCCTCTTGAATTGTTTTTCGGCCTTGGAGTAGTTATCGATCTTAAACAGTTTCTTGATGACTTCGACAGGGATGATGGCGCTTTCTCCCTTGCCGTAGTAAGCCAATCCTTTGCCGTTCATCGCTTCGGCCAATAACTTATCCAATTCGAGGCATGTATCGAACAAAGACATCGCCATATCCCATCTTTCGATATCGAGGTATAGATACCCTAGACGCAAATGGAGTGAAATATTCTCTGGATCGGATGCGATCTCCTGTTCAAGAACTTGAATGGCCTGCTTCGCACTGTCCGTGTTGACGACCTGATATCCCTTTGCGGACCCTATTCCATTCACAAATATAAAAAAAACTAACAGAAAGACACACGAAAACAAAGTTATCTCTCTTCCTGTTAGATTCTTTTGGATATGCATGTCCACCTTCCTTCCTCTTTGCGTTCGAACAGAACGACCGATCATATTTCCCTGCTGCATCCTACACCCATTAATACTTTATAGTCCGGGAAACCCCTCTACGAGATAAAGAGTAGCATTAAAATAGTATCCCTAAAAACACCTGTGAAACTCGGTTTTTTAATGAAGGCTGCGTTGCATCTTTGTAGATACGGTTCAATCCATAACAATACCTGCCTTCAAGGTAAGCGCTCTTCCCAAGGAATGAGAGTTCAATCCCGCCGCCCAGGACGATGGCCAAATCCTGCGCGTTGATTTCGTTTTTGATGTTGGTGCCGTTCGTCTTGGCGGATAGAAGATAGCTGAACTCCGGTCCTCCCAGGATATATGGATGTACTCCGACTGGGAAGAATTTTTTCTTAAAAACGACAGGGAGAGAAATATAAGTCAATTTGGTATCTTCGGTATCCTGAAAAGACGCACCGCGTGGGGAATATAGAACATCCACTTCGAATGCGAACAATCCTAAAATGCTGAATTCCAACCCCACCCCGCCGGTGAAGGATTTTCTTGCTTGAACGCCGGAAAGATTGTCTCCTGTCAGCGTCGCCCAATTATAACCGGCCTTTACACCCTTCCTTATCCCGAATTGTCCGTAGGCATTGATAGCAACTGAAAGTATAACTATAATAGTAAAGACATGATGGTGTCGTCCTCTCATAAATTCCTTCCTTTCCTCCGATTTCATCACGCTTTGAATACTATCCTGAATTATTCACCACAGAGCAACACTGAATAACACTGATAAAGAAAAAACATTAAATTAAAAGGAACAATCTTAAACACTGTCATAAACCAATTGAACGATGTTTTTTAATTTCTGTGTTTTACTCTGTGTTCATCTGTGGTTTGTGTTTTAGTCGGACTATTCATTAGACCATCTCGTTTCACCGGCATTTGTCAGGAAAATTCCCCTCTCAACTTCTACGGGACATCTGTTGACACAAATGCCGCATCCGATACAGAGCGTCTCTTCCACATACGGTAGAAGGACAGTCGCGTCCTTTCCGTCGATTGTTATGACTTTTGATTCTCTGAACTTGATAGCCTTATCGGGCAGCGGACAATGTTCTTCACAAACCATGCAGTTTTCCCCGTAGTACCAGGGAATGCATTTGGTTTTATCGAAGTGTGCCGTGCCCATTTTTATTTCCTGCCTCTTCTCCAAAAGAAGCGAATGGATCGCTCCCGTGGGACATACCTGTCCGCAGAGGTTGCAGTTGTATTCGCAATATCCGATCTTGGGTTTCAGGATGGGCGTCCAAATGCCCTCCCATCCGCACTCCAAACCGGCATGCTGGATTCCTACCCCTGATGTTGAACAAATCCGGACACATTCTCCGCAGCGAACACACCGATTCAGGAATTGCGGTTCGTCCAGAGCTCCTGGAGGTCTGATGATTTGTCCCTTTTTCGCCGGACTCGTCATTCCCGTCTTCAGAATGCCCACGGACAGGAGTCCCGTAGCCCCCGCAGCCAAAAGGCGCCGCCGCGAGAAATCGACTGCAGTCGATTTCGGTTTTTTAACAAACCCGAAATCAATGGCATGGACAGGACATATCTTCTGGCAGTCGAAGCAATTGATGCACTCGACATGATTTGTACTCTTGAAATCCTTTTCGATGGCACCCATCCGGCAATTCTTATAGCAGAGTTTACACTGGGTACAGGCATCCATCACACAGCGACGATACCAGCGAATCTTCGAGAAGAGGCCGTAAAGAGCGCCCAGAGGACACAGATTTCTGCACCAGAATCGTTTGTGGGCAAACGCCCATAAGAGAATACCCATAAAAACGAGGGCAATGAGCACACTGCCCTGAAACGTTATGATGTGGACCGGAAGAATCGCACCCCGCATCCATTCGTTCAGTCGAAAGATCGAGTCTTCTAAAAAACCGAGGGACATCAGTACACCCATTGATCCATCAATGATAAAGACGAATAGCGGGTACAAGAACGTCGCCATCGTGCGCGTGAAAAGAGGAATCGGATCTACGAATCCTGCCAGCTGCAACGAGAACACAGCCGCAACGAGAACGATGACGAGCAAGAAAAATTTCAGCTGTTTCATGTGCCCGTATTTCTCGTTCAGGCTTTTCGCACGAACGACGTTGTCGAATCCATCGACCACCGATCCCAGCGGACAGACCCAGCCGCAGAAGAAACGACCGAAGAAAACCGTGAATACCAAAAATATGAAGGCAGGGATGCTTTTTACGATAAAAGAACGCGCAGCCACTGACGCCGAAATCCCTAAAAGTGGGTCTAAACGGAGGAAAAGATCAACGGGAATTTTTGATGTGAGTGGGTATGTCGCTAAAAGAAACAAAAGAAAAAAAAGCAGGAAAAATACGATCTGTGAAACACGCCTCAACGTTCGCATAGAATTATTCCTTTTTATGGCATTGAACGCCGCCTCTCACCCCTTTGTAAGAATCGTCAACGCAATGCCGAATTCAGATCATAGGGTTTGCCTCATACTGTTTGATCATGAAAGAGAAATCGTCTCGATAGTCAGTTTCTTCAAATCGATCTGACCGAGACCGCGTGTGTAAGCTTCCTGAAGGAATGCAACGCGTTCAGGTTGAAGTCCGAACATCGACGCGCCGTAACTGTCGATGGCTACCGCGTCGGTTCCTGCAACGACGGTCTTCTTTAATTCCACGTCAGCCAGGTTCCCTCCCGAAGGCCCGTTGCGGAGGAGCATTCTGTATGCATCCAAGATGATCAAATCCGCTTTGACGCGCGTATTCAAATCGACAATCTTCACCTGGAAATCACGGTGGAATTGTCCGCGATTCCCTCCGAGGAATCCCATATAATTCTTCATCCCAAGAGACATGCCTCCGATGCTGTGATGTTTCGCCACGGGTAAGTTGATGATCCGGTCCGCCTCCAGCACATCTCCGTACAATTCCCACGACTTGATTATCTCACCTTCGGGGAAATTCGTCGTCTTGAATTTTCTCTCGTAGATGTGGGTTACATCAGCGCCCGCCGCTTTAGCCGCTTCCTCGATGCCGCTTCTCTTGTAGCATCGTCGGGGTTCATTGAGCGTACGGTCGAAAACTTGGACTTTCTTCGCGCCGGCCTCAAGGCAGAGCCGAATGACCTCCGCTACGACCTCAGGATTCGTCGTAGCAGCCTGCTCCGGTACGCGGTCCCATGAGATATTTGGCTTCAGTACGACCACATCTCCGTTTTTCACGAACCGCGACATACCCCCCAAAGTATCCACGGCTTTTTTCACCAAATCGGCCGGACTCCCCTCTTTCGTCACAACCAAATCCGGGATTTTCGACATTTGCAGGAGACGGGATGAGCTTGGCAGGAAAGCATATGCGACGGCCGCACCCGTGCTTTTCTTGAGAAAATCTCTGCGCTTCATTTTCGTTTTCCCTCTCTTTATGCTTGACTCATCAAGCGGGCGGTTCCGGATTCACTTCTTTGGGTTTGTTCAATTTCTTTCGTTCTGACTTTTGATTCTTTTCCGTCTCTACGAATTCCAACTCATCTGTCTTGGCTTTCGTCCTTGCAAGGACGCGGCTTCCATCTTGAAACCGTCCCTTCAGGAGTTCTTCAGCAATCGGGTCTTCGATATATTTTCGGATCGTGCGTTTGACCTGCCTGGCTCCGAACAGAGGATCGTACCCCTTATCCGCTAAGAACTCTTTGGCATTCGCTGACAGCGCTATCTCGATGTCCCGTTCTTTCATCCCTTCGAGCATCTCTGCGATGGAGATTTCGACGATCTGGACGATATGCTCCCGTTTGAGAGGACGGAAGACAACCATTTCGTCGATGCGGTTGAGAAATTCCGGCGTGAAGAGACGTTTCGTTTCTTCGAACATCATCGATTTCATCTTTTCATAATCGATTTCCGCTTCGCTCTGGCCGAACCCAAATCCTCCCTTGCGCACGAAGCGCGACCCCAAATTCGACGTCATGATGAGAATCGTATTCCTGAAATCCACCTTCCGTCCCAACCCGTCCGTCAGATGCCCTTCATCCAAAATCTGCAGTAGGATGTTAAAAATGTCGGGATGGGCTTTCTCGATCTCATCCAGGAGGACGACAGAATACGGATGTCGCCTGACCCGTTCTGTAAGCTGGCCGCCCTCCTCATAGCCCACATAGCCCGGAGGCGCACCCGTCATACGGGAGACCGCAAACTTTTCCATGAATTCCGACATGTCGATCCGAATGAGAGCGTTCTCGTCTTCGAATAAATATTTTGCCAGGACACGCGCCAGGTATGTCTTTCCGACGCCGGTCGGACCGAGAAAAACGAACGATCCGATGGGACGGCGCGGATCTTTCAATCCCGCCCGGGTTCGCCGAATGGCTCTGCTCAGAACATCAATGACCTCATCCTGTCCGATAACTTTCTTTCTGAGCTCGTCGGACATCTTGAGGAGCTTCTCCGATTCCGACTGCGCCACTTTAGAAACGGGTATTCCCGTCATCATAGCCACAACCTGTGCAATGTCTTCTTCATCGACCTCGGCAAGAACATCACCCACGGAATCCTCCCACCTGTTCTTCGCTTCCTGGAGTTCTTCAATGAGTCGTTTCTCTCGGTCTCGGAGGACAGCCGCTTTTTCAAATTCCTGGTTTTTAATGACGCCGTCTTTCTCCGATCGTATGACTTTCATCCGTTCTTCAAGCAGCGTAATTTCTTTAGGTACGGAAATGTTGGCCAAATGGACTTTAGAACCGGCTTCATCCATCACATCGATGGCCTTGTCCGGAAGAAATTTGTCCATGATATACCGGTCGGAAAGGCGAACAGCAGCTTGAATGGCTTCATCCGTATACCGCACTCGATGGTGCTTTTCGTACCGCTCCTTCAGGCCGTTCAGGATGGCCAACGTGTCTTCCAACGACGGAGGGTCGACCATGACTTTCTGAAATCGACGCTCCAACGCGCCGTCTTTCTCGATGTATTGACGGTACTCATCCAGCGTCGTCGCACCGATGCATTGCAATTCTCCGCGGGACAGTGCCGGCTTAAACATGTTGGAAGCATCCAAAGACCCGGAAGCGCCGCCGGCTCCGACGATTGTGTGTAACTCGTCGATGAACAGGATGATATTCTTCGATTTAACGAGCTCGTTCATGATGGCTTTCATCCGCTCTTCGAATTGACCGCGATATTTCGTTCCTGCGACGATGGCTCCTAAATCCAGAGTGACGACGCGTTTGTTGTGGAGAACTCGAGAGACACTTTTCTCGATGATCCGCATGGCAAGTCCTTCGGCAATAGCTGTCTTACCGACCCCCGGCTCGCCGATAAGCACCGGATTGTTTTTCTTCCGTCGAGACAGGATCTGGGCGACGCGCTGAATTTCCCTGTTTCTTCCGATGACGGGATCCAATTCATCCTTGTTTGCCAATTCGGTCAAATCCCTGCCGAAGTGATCCAGAGCGGGCGTCTGCGACTTTTCCTTGGATTCTTTCGTCGGAGCCGATCCTCCGCTCAGCACATTCTCCAGTTCTTCCCGAACTGTGTTGTATGAAATATCGTAACTGTGGAGCACCTGGGCCGCGACTCCCTCCGCATCCTTCAGAAGTGCCAACAACAAATGCTCCGTGCCGATGACATTCGATTTAAAACGTTCAGCTTCCGCTGCCGCTACACGCAGTACCCTTTCCGCTCTTTTCGTGAAAGGAATGTTACCCATCGTGATTGTTCCGCCCGTCGATCGGACCGCATCCTCAATGGCTTTCTTTAATTCGTCGAGATCCATGTCGAGGCTTTTGATCATTTCAACAGCAATGCCGCCGCCTTCCCGAATGAGGCCCAATAACAGATGTTCCGTACCGATATAATCGTGTCCTAACCGCAGCGCTTCCTCTCTTGAAAGCTGAATAACCACTTGCACTCTCTGCGAAAAATTGTTCCGTATCATGCGCTGTATCCTTTTATGATTATTACTCAGTTCAGATGGAGTGTTTCCCTGACCAGATTCGCACGCAGGGCGTCTCTTTCCAACTCGCCCAGAGTCTTTCCTTCACATTTCTGAATATGGGCTGGCTGTGTCATGACCATCAATTCGTTGAATACTTTCTTAGATATCTCCTCTACGATACCCAGCTCGACTCCTAAACGTAAAGTGGATAGAAGTTCCAGAAACTCGATGAACGAAAGAAGCCTTGCCTTTGACAGAATAGCCAGAGTACGATAAATTTTATCTTCAACGACAATTCTCGTGTCGTTCATTATATTGTGACGTGCTTCGCGTTCCTCTCCGATAAAACGTTCGATCAAGGGAGTGATGCGATCCAATATGCCCTGTTCCGTCCATCCTAAAGTGTACTGGTTGGATACTTGGAAGAAATTTCCGATAAGTTTGCTCCCCTCTCCGTAAAATCCCCGTACAGTCACGCCCGCAGGGACTATTTTCGCAAACGCTTCCTCGATCTTCTTCGTGAACGTGAGTCCCGGCAGATGGACAAAAACAGAAAACCTGATGCCCGTTCCCACGTTTGACGGACAGGCTGTAAGATAACCGAATCTATCGGAAAACGCAAATGTCAACTCTTGAGACAGTTCCTCATGTAATCTGGAGATCGCAATCCAGGACTGTTCCAACGACAAGCCCGAACCGATGACTTGCAGCCGCAGGTGATCTTCTTCATTGATCATCAAGCCGATATCTTCATCCTGCGTGACGAGCAGTACTCTCGGATTCTTCATCTCAGCAAAATCTGTACTGATGAGCCACCTTTCCACAAAAACCTGACGATCCAATTCGTCTAACGCAAACATGTCAAAATGATTGGCATCCTTCAACGATTTGGAATTTTTGGCAGCCTTCAGGATCGTTGAAAGCACATTTTGCTGTTGTTCGTCACTCGCCCTGTCACCGAATGGGTACGCATGCAAATTTCGAGCCAGTCGAACACGACTGCTGATGACGATATCGTTGTCCTGTCCTTCTCCGGACAACCATTGGGCCGTCTGTCGTGTCATGTTTTCAATGAGATTGGACATATTTTTATCATCCATGCATTCTGGTAAATTTCCGAATGCGGTCCCGGAGTTCCGCCGCTACTTCGTACTCTTCTTTCTCCACAGCCTTTTGTAGTCTCTTTTTTAAGGAACTCACTGATTCATTTTCTCCTTGAACATCAGATAGGATATTCTTCCCGATGTGTCTGTTGTTGCCATGCAGCCGACGTAGGAGTGTTTTCAGATTCTCAGTGAATGTATCATAGCACGCCGCGCATCCGAATCGACCCGTGGTTTTAAATTCCTGCCACGAGAGTCCGCAACCGGTACAGACAGTGACGTCGCCCTCTGCCTCCTCGGAAGCGCTCGTCTTGGAAGCCAAGTGTTCGCTCAAAATTGCGATGATGATTTTACCGAATACCTTCGATATATCCAGCAACGGGTTGTTCAATCCCTGTTCTTCTGCACACATTTTGCAAAGATTCAGAGACGTCTTTTCATTTCCGATGACTTGCGTGAATTTTACAGCTGCTTCACGCTGATGACACTTTTCACACAACATTTTGTATTGCGACCTTAATCTTTTTTTATCCTTCCATCGTACAGTTCGACAATCCGGTCGGCCCGCGATGCCAGCTCCTTATTATGCGTCACAACGACAAACGTCCCGTTTTTCTCTCTGACCATCTTCCACATCAGTTCATGGAGCGCCATGCTGTTCGAAAGATCCAAATTCCCCGAAGGCTCGTCCGCAAGAACGACTGTCGGATTATTGACCAAAGCCCGTGCAAAGGCAACGCGCTGCTGCTCCCCTCCCGAGAGTTCTCTCGGTTTGTGATCCATTCGGTTTTCCAGACCCATTTCTCTTAAAAGGATTTCTGAAAAATGGAAAACTTTCTCCGGTTTCTCTCGGGCGATCAAGCCCGGCATGGCCACGTTCTCCAGAGCCGTGAATTCCGGAAGCAGATGATGAAACTGAAAAACAAACCCTACCGTTCGGTTGCGAAAGGATGCCAATTTCTGATTTTCCAATCGGAAAACATCCGTGGAATCGAGTGTCATATTCCCCGACGTGGGCCTGTCCAAAGCGCCCAGAATGTGCAGAAGCGTACTCTTTCCCACGCCCGACGGGCCGACGACCGCGACGATCTCTCCTTCATAGACTTCAAGATCGACCCCTTTGAGCACTTCAATTTCACTCGCCCTTCCCATCGGATAATTCTTGACGATTTTTTCAGCGGACAGAATTTTTTTTCGTTCACCATGCATGTGTACATCGCCCTCATTCATATCGAATCGCTTCGACGGGTACGAGTGAAGCCGCCTTTCTTGCAGGATAGACCGCAGATAATAGACAGATAACGACGGCTGCGAATCCGATAAACAGAAAATCTCGGAGTTCCATTCGTATGGGCAGCGTGTTGATGAAATACACATCGCCGTCTAAGGCAAAGAAATTATACTTGAGCTGTGCCCAGCACGATGAGAATCCGATGATGAATCCAGTGATCGTCCCGATGACTCCGACAACGATGCCTTCGTATAGAAAAATACGCGTGATGCTCTTCGATGTCGCGCCCATCGATTTGAGGATGCCGATCTCGCGCGTTTTATCCATCACGACCATGATGAGCGTGCTGATAATGTTCATCGCAGCCACTAAGATGATGAGGCAAAGCACAATGAAGGCCGCCCACTTCTCGATCTGCATCCAGGAAAACAAGTTCGCCCTCATTTCGAACCAGGTGAGGGCGTAATACGGAAATCCCAGACGATTGTTGATCTCTTCGACGACGGCATCCGCTTTGTAGAGGTCATCCAAATGAATCTCTATGCCGGAAACCGTCTTCCCCATCTTGAAGAGGGACTGCGCGGGTTCGATGCCGATGTACGCATACGTGTTGTCGTACTCGTACATCCCCGTCTCAAAAAATCCTGTGACCACAAACTGCTTCACTTCAGGAACCTGGAACATCGAACGCACGCCCGTCAGGCTGATGATGACGACTTTATCCCCCACATCGACTAAAAGTCGATCCGCCAAATACCTTCCCAACACAATCCCTGGAAGATCGCGCTCACCCTCCATGGGCACAAGTCCAAGCTCCAACCGACCGTACACGATGTTCTGCGGCAGATCCGATACTGAAGCGACCGTCTCGGGATCCGTCCCGCGTACCATTACGCCGTCGCTCTGGTTTCCGCTCTGTATCATGCCTTTCTGATCGATGTACGGCGATAATCCGATAATATGGGGAATGTCCTTGATTTTCTCCATGACATCCGCACTGTTCTCGATTCCCTCATCGTGGTAGGTTCTCAGTCTCACGTGCGTGTCGAACCCGATGATCCGTGACCGGACTTCCGATTCGAATCCGTTCATCACGGAAAGAACGATGATGAGCGCGGCCACTCCGATCGTCACGCCGAAAATGGAGATGTACGTGATGAGGTTGATGAATCCAGTTTTTCTCCTCGCTCTCAGGTACCGTTTCGCGATGAACAATTCAAACGGAATGCGCGGCAGCTTACTCATTTTTCATCATTCCCTATTTTTTTCCGGTCTCATCTGTGGAAAAAGAATCACATCTCGAATAGACGACGTATCCGTCAGGAGCATGACCAGCCGATCCACGCCCAAGCCCAATCCTGCGGTGGGCGGCATCCCGTATTCCATCGCTCGAAGATAATCCTCATCGATGACCATCGCTTCTTCGTCTCCGGCTGCCTTCTGTTTCGCCTGGTCTTCGAACCGTTCTCGCTGGTCCAGGGGATCGTTCAGCTCGCTGAAGGCATTGCAGATTTCTTTCCCCGCGACGAATCCTTCAAACCGTTCCGCCAATCCTTCCTTCGATCTGTGTTTTTTTGCCAACGGAGAAATCTCGACCGGATAGTCCGTGATGAATGTCGGCCGGACGAGTTTGGGTTCCACAAATCGGCTGAAAACTTCATCGAAGATCATCCCTCTTGTGGGCGCTTCTTCGATATCCAAGTTCATTTTATTAAGGATGCTTAGCAATTCTTCATCCGACTTCTTGTACAGATCAAAATCCGAGTGCGTTCGGATCGCTTCGAAATACGGCACGCGTTCCCACGGAGAGGCGAAATCGACCGTTTTCCCTTCGTACGTAATCTCCGTTTTTCCAAAAACATCTTTCGTAATTATACGCATCATCTCTTCCACAAGATCCATCATGAAGTGATAGTCTTCGTACGCGACGTACAGCTCCATCATCGTGAATTCAGGCGTGTGGTCCCGATCCATTCCTTCGTTCCGGAAATCCTTGGCGATCTCAAAAACGCCGTCCAGCCCTCCGACGATGAGTCTCTTCAGATAGAGCTCGTCCGCGATCCTCAGATAAAAATCTACGTCCAGGGCATTGTGATGCGTCACGAAAGGTCGGGCAAACGCTCCGCCGTAGATGGGCTGGAGCGCAGGGGTTTCGACTTCAATGTAGCCCCGTCCTTCCAAGTATCTCCTCATCGAAGAAATAATTCTTGACCGGAGTTCGAAAACATGTTTAACATCCTGGTTTACGACCAGATCGACATACCGCTGCCGATATCGCAATTCTTTGTCCGCAAACGCATCGTAGACGATCTTTTCGTCTTCCTCCATCTTCTCCTTGACGATGGGAAGGGGCCTCATCGTTTTCGACAGTAGTGACAACTCTCGGACCAGGACCGTCACCTCACCCGTTTTTGTACGAAAAACCATCCCCTTGACACCGACGATGTCGCCGATGTCCAGCAGCTTAAAAACAGCATACCCATCTTCCCCGATTTCCTCCTGCTTTACGTACACCTGAATCCGACCCGTTCGATCCATCAGGTGCCCGAAACTCGCCTTTCCCATCCGTCGAATCGACATCAATCGTCCAGCCAGCGTCACTTCGAACGACTCATCCTTCTCTTGTCCGAACCGATCTATGACCTCCTTCGACAAGTGGGTTCGGTCAAATCGATATGCAAACGGAGAAACACCTTGATCAATGAGTTTATTCAGTTTTTCGAGCCGCTGCTTTCTAAGGTCATCCAAACCTTCCAATCCATCTTCTCCTTATACATCATTTACTTCATCGTGAACATAGATTCTCGGTACCCTCTCCGAAATCCAACAGGTCACTTCATACGGGATTGTATTCAATTTTCGACAGACATCCGTCATCTCGATTGTCTTTTCTCCTTGGGCTCCCAGGAGAACGGCCTCATCTCCGACCTGCACTGAAGAATTGGGCCCCACATTCACCATCGTCATATCCATACAGACCCGACCGACGACGGAGTACCGGACTCCTCTAATAATCACTTCACCGCGATTCGAAAACAAACGGTTGTATCCATCCGCGTAGCCAATCGGAAGTGTGGCAATCATCGTCTCTTCATCCGAAACATATGTCCGTCCGTAGCTAACGCTGAAGTCTTTGGGTAATTTCTTGACGAAAGAAACGCGGGTTTTTAAACGCATAGCAGGCCTTAAAGAAAGGCTTTCGGAAGTCTCCGCCGAGGGATAATATCCGTAGAGCATCACACCGGGACGCACCATGTCGAAGAATGTCTCCGGCATGTCTAAAATGGCTCCGCTGTTGGCCGCATGCTTCATGGAGATATATACGCCTTCTTGCTCAAGCGATTCGATGATCTCTCGAAATCGTTTCAGTTGCGCATGAGCGAACGATTTATCTTCCATATCCGATGTGGCGAAATGGGTGTACAGCCCCTCCAGATGGATATTCGAATCGCTTTCCATTCTTTTAACAAAGGATACGGCTTCTCCAAAAGGAATTCCGACTCTGCCCATGCCTGTATCGACTTTCAAATGGCAGTGTATTTTCTTCCCCATTCGATCCGACATGACAGATATCCATTCAACATGCTCCCGAGCGCAGACCGTACAGCTCAAGTCATATTGGTAGTATTGCTCTAATGTATTTGGCAAGGGAAGGCCGAACACGAGGATGGGAGCGCGTATGCCCGCTTCCCTGAGTGCGATGCCCTCCTCCACAAGTGCGACTCCCAAATAATCCGCGCCATTTTCCAGCAATATTTTCGATACAGGCACGGCTCCGTGACCGTATGCGTTCGCCTTTACGACTGCCATTACTTTTGCGGGCTTGACTCTTTCCACGACCTGTCGAAAGTTAAAAGCGATTGCTGACAAATCGACTTCTGCGACAGTCGGTCTTGTATATTTTTTTTCAAACGTCATCGGCATGATTATGCCTTCACATCGCTGAATTCCAGGAGGTAAGCACGAATGAACGTATCGATGTCTCCGTCCATCATACCCTGCGTATTGGAGGTTTCGACGTTCGTTCGGTGATCTTTCACCATATTATACGGATGAAACACGTACGACCGGATCTGGTGACCCCAGGCGATCTCTGTCTTCTGCTTCTCCATCGCTTCGATTTTTTTATTCTCTTCTTCCTTCTGTTTTTGGTACAAACGGGCAGACAAGATCTTCAGAGCATTCGCTTTATTCTGATGCTGTGACCTCTCGTTCTGACACTGAACGACGATTCCTGTGGGCAAATGTGTGATTCTTACCGCCGAACTGGTCTTGTTCACGTGCTGCCCCCCCGCTCCGGATGCGCGATACGTATCGATCCGCAGGTCTACCGGAAGAATGCGGATTTCATCCGAATCTTCGACTTCAGGGTACACGAAAACTGAGGCAAAGGATGTGTGTCTTTTTTTATTGGCATCGAACGGAGAAATTCTCACCAAACGGTGTATGCCTGCTTCTGCTTTTAAATAGCCGTATGCATGGATTCCCGTGACTTCGAGGACAGCACTCTTGATACCCGCTTCATCGCCGCCCAGCAAGTCCATTATATGCACTTCAAAACCCTGTCGTTCAGAATATCTTAGATACATACGTAAAAGCATTTCGGCCCAATCCTGCGATTCCGTACCTCCGGCTCCCGGATGAATCGTTAAAATGGCGTTCTTCGAATCGTCTTCCGATCCGAGCATTCGGCGCAATTCAAGATCGCTTGTCGATTTTTCTAAGTTTGAAATGGACGCTTGAACTTCCTGATATGTTTTTTCATCCTCTTCTTCATGAGCCAATTCCAGAAGAAGTGACAGTTCGTTATTTTCAGTATCTATCTTCTCCCACCTATCCGTCCACTCTTTCAACTCGGTCAGTTCTTTAAGCACAACTTGTGCCTTCTCGTTATCGTTCCAGAATCCAGGTTCAGAACTCTGTTTTTCTAAGGTTTGTATTCTCTCATTCTTCTTTTCGATGTCAAAGATGCCTCCGCAGGTTCTGAATTCTGTTTTCAAGAGCGCTCAACAAAGTCTTTATATCATCATACATAAAAATCTTCCTTAAGATAGAACAGGTGAATCCTGTTGGAGTACGCATAACCCATTGATTTAAAGATACCAAAAAGTAAGAATAATGTCAAGCAGACATGACTCTGGATATGAAAGAATCAAGGATGATTCACGAAATGGAAGAAATACGGTATGGCAATACTTTATCCCCCTGTTAAGGGGGACTTCGGCGCCAGCCGAAGAGGGGGTTCACCAAAATTCAAGTATAATGATGACCTACACGAAAGTAAATCCGGCATATTGTGCAATGAATTTTTTCTTCATTCCCGCTTCAAATTGAACAGTGACCTTCAGTTTCTTTCCTGTTCCCTCCACATTCGT
>JBDRSZ010000492.1:0-2341 GCA_043824415.1 bacterium
AACAGATCCATATAATCGCCGCATTCTTTGAGCATCGTTTGACTCCATCGGCCAACCTCTCCCACCGCTACCAATCGAATCGACGGATCGACCCGGCGCATCGCCTCGACGACGCGGTTGTGTTTCTTCACGTACTCCTCCAAAGGCATGTGCCCCAACTGCCATGACCCGTACATCTCGTTGCCCACGGCCCACCACTTCACGCGGAAAGGTTCCGGATGGCCGTTCTCCGCCCTGAGCCTTCCCATCGGCGTATCCGCGGAGCCGTTGCAGTATTCCACTTCCTCTCCGACCTCCTCCACTGTGCCGAGTCCGGTGTTCACAGCGATGAACGGTTCGGCTCCGATGATCTCCATCAGATCCATATACTCGTGGATGCCCACATCGTTGTGCTCCACGCCCGTCCATGCGGGATTCTTCCTCGGAGGACGCCTGTCCCGCTCTCCAATACCGTCCCGCCAGTCGTAACCGGACACGAAATTCCCTCCCGGCCAGCGGTAGATGGGAGAGTCGAGCTCCTTGAGCAGAGCGATCACATCGGCCCGGAAACCTTTGATATGATCGGCAGGCATTAAAGACACGGTCCCGACCCTCAAGCTGCCGCGGCCCCGACTCACGATTTCCAGCACAGCGTTGTCAGATGAAGAGGAAGCCTCGAAGCGAAACGGAGTTGTCTGATATTCGGTTTGCAGTATTTCGATGCGATGACTCAAAGCCTTTCCGCTATCCAGCACGAGACGAACCTCCACCGGAGCTGCTTCGACATCGCCCGCAAGGACGATGCGGCCTTCGTAAGCCTTGCCCTTGATAAGCGCAAGTCCCTCCTGACTGATGCCGCACGCCTGGCCGTCTCCGGTCAGTCGGACGACCGGCGTATGTTCTCCCACAAAAGGATTTTGTGTATCCATCTGAACCGTCCCCGCTGGCCCGACGACTTTCCAGGGAGACGCAACAAGAATCGGAAACAGGCCCGCCTTCACCCAAGGATCATCTTTCACACTCCAGGGCGCATACGTGTCTGTGACGGGATAGAAAAATTTGCGGTCTTCCAACATCTCAGACCAAATCCCTCCGTAGATGCAACGTCCGAGATGTTCGATAAACTGTCCGTAGATGTATTTTGAGATGGGCTCCCCGCTGCGACTGGTTCCGATAGTAATGGACGGATGCGCAATCTCCCGCGATGAGAGCCACTCCAGCTCCAAGTCATCGTACCACGCTTTTCCCGTAGCCGTCCCCCAGCCGCCGAACAGACAGTTGATTTGTACTGCATCGTTCCTCTCCGTATCGAACGTCATCTCTACACGCGTCCAATCCTGAGTTCCGGTAACCTCCTCCGTTTCAGCGTCGTCCATACCGTGCAGATTGAATAGCGCGCCCCTTCCTGTTTTGGATGCGAGATTCTCCGTCTTGATCCAGCCGGACAGCCGATACGTGGAAAACGGTCTCACGGGTACGTTGCCGCTCCACGATGCGTCCGCTCCCTTCTCCGAAGCGATCATCACGCTCCTGCCTTCCTCACCTCTGCCTGATAACGAATGTTCGAATTGCGCCTCGGATCTGCTCGTCCATCGGTACGACTTCCAGTATTTCGGAGCTCCGTCCTCCGACTCTTCAAAAGACGGATTGGGAATGATGCCTACCCTCTCGTCGCTCCCCTTTTTACATGAAAACGTCAAAAGAAAGAACGATCCGACAATAATCCCCCCCGCGCATCGGGACAGAAGATCCGTATTTCTCATCGCCATTACCTCCTAAACGGTTAAAAAGTTGAATATAATAGCATGATGAGACTGTTGAAAAACAGTGTTTAAAGCATTTTTCATGCTGAGCGGAGTCGAAGCATGATTGTAATATCAATAACTTGAAGCCTTCGACTTTGCTCAGGCTGAAGAGCTGGTAGTGTTTTTCAACAGTCTCGATAAATGAAATGTACGCCGTTCAGTCAGACCCTTCGCGTTTTCGCAACCACACTGCCATCTCCCCCGC
Organism: bacterium; assembly: GCA_043824415.1. Lineage (GTDB taxonomy): Bacteria > Zhuqueibacterota > QNDG01 > QNDG01 > DSAB01 > JBDRSZ01. Next base: position 1,990 of record JBDRSZ010000492.1, read on the forward strand.
CTCCCGATTCGCCCAGGCGTAGTACGGAATCAGCATGATCGGAACGTCGCGACCCTCCCGCATCCCCCTGCCCATCAGCACGGTGACACCGCCCAGAAGATCGGATCTGGCTTCGTCCATCCATTCCGTCTTATCATCAATGGTAATGGACAACACCTTACCGTTGTCCTCTTCCTCGGCACAATAAACAAGAGGACCGCGCTGGAAAGCGATCCGACCGCGATTCCCTTCCACAGCTTCATGGCTTAGAACCCGTTGAATGGGCATGGGCAGGTCGAGTGCAACCTGGTCGCCTGATCGCCAGTGACGACGAATCAGAGCGTACCCTTTTTCAACGTTGAGAGGTACGCTC